>NZ_JBSSBR010000023.1:0-48254 GCF_054059035.1 Thermostichus sp. MS-CIW-36 | reverse complement strand
AACGCGGTCGCGTCAGCGTCGCGTAGTGACAACGGAAACGGACAGAATGCTATCGCTTCACCGCTGAGCAGTAATGCTCAGCAGTGTTCAGCGTAGATGTATCAGGAACTCCAGCGCCACTCTCATGGGATCCCTTGCAGAGCTGAGCCGATCAGCATGGAAAAATGGGCATTATCCGGATCCCGGCAGTTGGGATCCGTCGCTATCTATCGAGTTAAGGCAGAGTCATTATGAGTATGGTATGTTAGGTTTGGTTTACATTTGCACTTTACCGCAAGGAGCGTTGATTGATGTCTCAGGAAGGATGCCTGCGAGTGGGGCAGCCCGCTCCCGATTTTTCCGCCACCGCCGTCTATGACATGGAATTCAAGACGGTGAAGCTCTCCGACTACAGGGGTAAGAAGTATGTGGTGTTGTTTTTCTACCCCTTGGACTTCACCTTTGTCTGCCCAACGGAGATCACGGCCTTCAGCGACCGCTATGACGACTTTGCCAAGCTGGATACCGAGATCCTGGGCGTCTCGGTGGACAGCGAATACTCTCACTTGGCCTGGATTCAAACCGACCGCAAGGCTGGAGGGGTGGGTGAGCTGAGGTATCCTCTGGTCTCTGACCTGAAAAAGGAGATCAGCGCTGCCTACAATGTCCTGGATCCGGAAGCGGGTGTGGCGCTGCGCGGCCTGTTCATCATCGACAAAGAAGGGATCATCCAGCACGCCACCATTAACAACCTGGCCTTTGGCCGCAGTGTGGATGAAACCTTGCGCACCCTGCAAGCTATCCAATACGTGCAATCTCACCCCGATGAAGTTTGCCCGGCCAACTGGCAGCCCGGCCAGAAAACCATGCACCCCGACCCAGTGAAATCCAAGGAGTTCTTCGCGGCGATTGCCAAGTAGGTTGGCCCAGATCCTGCCTCAGGGATCCCGGGCTTTTTCGGGTATGGCTCCAGCCCCGGGTGGGCTGGGGCTTTTCTTCGCCAGGGGCAGCCCGACTCTTCCCAAAAGGGACAAGCAACAGCAGAGGGGCTGGGGGTGAGGGCCGTCGGCAACCGCTCCAGAACCAGGTGCCCGCGAACAAATAAAGATCCCCTGAATTGACCAGGGGATCCGACAAGACAAGGGCCGCTGGACTTAGTCCCAGGGTTTCCCGCCGGTGAACTTGTAGGTAATCGGCTCCTTGTTTTTGCCGATGTTGCGATCCACTTTGCCGACGGGCTCACGGCCTTCGTTGACCTTCTCGGGAAAGACGCCGTCTTTGGGATGCACCAACACAGGCTCCCCCCCCGCGGGAATGCGGAAGATCTGGTAGTCGTTGATCTTGTAGTCGGATCTCAACTGGGCACCCAGCGCCAAACACTGCTCTTTGCGGGCAAAGGTGAGAAAGTTTTTGCCTTCCACCATTTCGGCAGCGCCGCCGGTGGGCATTTCAAACACCTGCCCCGGCTTGCCCGTCCAGGTGATGACGTATTTTTCTTCGGTTTCGGCTGCGCTCAACAGCCCCCCGGTGGATCCCCCAAATAGAGGCAGCTTTGCTCCCTGACGAGGATCGCCTTCCATCACAGCCATAGTCTACCTTTCTCAACTCGTTGTGGTTTGCGGTGGTTTGCCTTGTCCAAACCGCGGTTTGCGGCGCGAAGCACTTTGAATCTACCACTGACTCGATTTTTGGCCCCAGTTCCGCCTGGGAACTGTAATCTTTCGTAGCAGACTGGCTGGCCCTCAGACGGATCCCTGGGCGCCCTGTAGGCCACCATAGAACAAGCCGGAGACCCACAGCTTTCTGGAAAAGGAACAGCGCCCATGGCCCAGTGGTCCCTCCATCCCAGCTCGCAATCCAATGCCAGGGTCATTCTCATTCCCACCGCCTTTGGCCACGATACTCAGGCTCCGATGGCCATTCTCAATGCCGGTTCGGAGCTGTGTGCCTTCGAGCCGAGGTTGGGGATCGATGTGGATAAGCTGGCGGTGGCGCAGTTGCCGGGGCTGGTGGATGAGCCTCCCTACGGCATGTGTGAGGCGGCGGTGACTCAAGCTTGGAGACGACAACAATGGCCGGTGCTGTTGCCCTCAGTCTTGGCCGCCAGTTGGGGGGCCATTCGTGCCCTTTGGAAACACCACCCAACCCTGAGCGTGGTGCATTGCAGCGCTCATGCCAATCTGATGCCGCCGCCGGAGATGAGCCAGCCGGATCAAGATACGAGCTATGGCAGTGCTGCCTGGGTGGAGTTGCTCTATCAGCACAAGCTGCCGGTGATCCATGTGGGGTTGCGCAGCGGCAGTGCGCGCGCCTACGCATGGCTGAAAGCCCACCACAGCCCAATATTCTGGGCCCAAGATGGCTGGGATCCCGAGCAGGTGGTGGCCTCTTTGCCGGATCAACCGGTGTTTTTGGTGGTGGACTGCAGTGTGTTGGATCCTTCCTTAGCGCCCGCCGTGCATAACCCAGAGCCAGGGGGGGTGAGTTGGTTCCAACTGTTGCAGACCTGTGAGGCCATCTTTGCTGCTCGTCCTGTGGTTGGCCTTTCACTGGGAGGGGTGGCGGTGGGATCCGCAACGCGGCAAACCGCTCGTGTGGTGGCCCGCCTGCTCAATTGGTTGCTGGCCTGCTATGCCCTCCACCCCCTGAAGGTGACCGCTCAACCGCAACCTGTCCAGACGGTTTAAGCTGCTCAAAGATGAATGCCTGAATATCTGGAAATGGTTGCATGAACCTGATACATTCACGCTGAACTCTCCTGAACATGGTTCAGGAAAGAAGCGATCGCATCCTGCCTATCTCTGAGCAGGAAGGCGGTATCCCGCAAAGCCCTGAGGAATACCCCCCGAGCGCTTTCCCCCTTCACTTCCCGGCAACCGTTGCGGTGGACTCAAGGATCAGGGGGAAACTTGGTCTACTATATCCCTCTCAATGACTTTTGCCAAACCGCCTAAAGCTCAGTAAATTCAGCAAAGTTCAGGGTTTTGGGGGTTAGAGGCATGCTCTATCGCCGAATAATCTTCCCGCGGCTGTTGGATTTAGCTCTCTCGGGGGAAGGGATGGAGCGCTATCGGCGGCAGCTTCTGGCCCATGTGCAGGGATCCGTTCTGGAGATTGGTTTTGGCACCGGCCTCAACCTACCCTGCTACCCAGAGCACATTCGCAAGATCACAGGGGTAGATCCCAATCCCGGCATGGGATCCCTGGCTCGTCGGCGCATTGCCTCTTCTCCCATCGCCGTTGATTGGCAGGTGGCGGATGCCCAGAAACTGCCTTTTCCAAGCCAGAGTTTTGATAGCGTGGTCAGCACCTGGACATTGTGCAGCATTCCCAATGTGGCCAAGGCTTTAGGGGAAATCCGGCGGGTGTTGCGAGCAGGGGGAAAGCTGTTTTTTCTCGAACACGGCCTCAGCGAGGATCCCCAGGTGCAAAGATGGCAAAATCGTCTCAACCCTATACAAAAGGTAATCGCAGATGGCTGCAACCTCAACCGAGATATGGCCCGGTTGATCCAGGGAGCGGGGTTTCGGTTTGAGCAACTGGAGCGGTTTTATATGCCTGACCAGCCGAGATTCATTGGCTACACCTATCAAGGCATAGCGCTTCCCGCCGCGGAAGGAAACTTCCAGTTCTAGAAGACTTGAGCAGCCACCAATTTTCCAACAGCTCTCTACCTGTTCGCCTTTCTAATCACACAGTCTAATCACACAGTTGCAGACGGGATTGCGGCTGCCGCATGGCCGGGTCGATCTCGTAGGTCAGCTCAAAGTTGATCACCCGCCAGCGCTGAGGGGATCCACCCCTATCCTCTGGGATTTGGGAGCTGAAGCTGACGGGCAAGCCATAGAGGCGAGGTGGGCCAGGACGACGGTGGGATCCCTGCTCCAGATAAGGGGTGAGCAGCTGGCGGTAGCGCTCGGCCACGATCACCTGAGTGGCTCGCATTCCTTGCATGCGCAGCCGATCCAATTCTTCATGAATCTCAAAACGGATCCCATCGGCGTGGGTGTGCTGACGAAACCAGCGACCTTCCCAAAAGCGCCAGCGCCGTCCGGATTGCAGGTGTACCAGCTCCTCTTGTTCAGCATCCGCCTCAAATGCACCATGGCGAGGGCAGAGGTAGGTATCGGTCAGGGTGAGGGCCGCAATCGTTTGCCGACAGTGGGGGCACTGAATGCTGGGGCCGAAGATCGGGTAGGAAAAGGCAACAGTCATAGGAAACCCCACAAAACGCGGCTGGATATCTGGGCAAATCCGCAGTTGTCCACATTATAGATGTTGCCTTTTGGGGATCCCCATGACAAAACCGGAGGAGATCTTCTAAATTAGGAGGTAGGGGGGATGCGCTCGAAGTCTGTACTGATTCTGGGCGAGCCTCAAGGAGCTCCGCGATAGCAACGGGGAGTGGGTGGTACCCACTTCTTTGCTTTTTGAGGGGGCTTACTGTCCCCTTTGCCAGCTCCGGCTCAAAGGGGTTTGGATCTGGCGGCAACACCCGGTTGGTGACGAGTAGGTTATGGTTCACCCTCTTATTCCACAGTTGGAGAGCTTGGCCCGTCCCTTGGCCGCTCAACTGGGATACCAGTTGGTGCAGATGGTTTTCCACACCAACCAGCATCCGCCAGTTCTGCGGGTGGATATTCGTCCACTGGATCCCGACCGAGAAACCAGCCATGCCGATTGCGAAGCCATGAGCCAAGCCTTAGAAGTCGAGCTGGATCGGGTGGATCTGATCCCCGGCCAGTACGTGTTGGAGGTGTCCAGCCCTGGCATTAGCAACCTTCTCACCAGCGATCGCGACTTTGTGGTTTTCAAGGGATTCGCGGTGGAGGTGACCTTGGATCCGCCCTACAAGGGCAAAGCCGTCTGGTCAGGACACCTGCTGGGTCGGGATGAGGAGAGGGTTGCCTTATCTCTCAAGGGGCGGCGAGTCCAGTTGCCCCGCGCTTCGGTGCAGCGGGTTGCCCTCTCATCGGAAACTGACTAGGAGACCGGAGATAGAGAGAGCGTTTGACCGCAGGTGGTGCGGCCCTCCCTTCGCATCAGAGATGCGGGTTCAGTTCCCGCTGTGGAGCAATAGCAACAGCAAGTTTCACGAAGTTTGTGCAGGAGGACAGTGGTTATGGCGATGGTGCCTCTGCCGGGTTTGGCGGAAATGGTGGAGATGATCTCGCGGGAGCGCAACTTGCCCCGCCATGTGGTCACCGATGCCCTGCGAGAGGCGCTGCTCAAGGGCTACGAACGCTACCGCAAAACCATCCAGCGAGATGTGGTCTTTGCAGAAGACCACTTCCGCAATTTCGATGTGGAGTTGGATGTGGAGGCAGGAGGCTTTCGCGTTTTGGCCACCAAAGCCATCGTTGAGCAGGTACAGGATCCGGATCACGAGATCTCTCTGTACGACGTGCAGCAGGATTACCCAGAAGCCGAAGTAGGCTGGGAAGTCACAGATGATGTCACCCCACAACAGGCGGAATTTGGCCGCATGGCGGCCATCCAAACCAAGCAGGTGCTGGCGCAAAAGTTACGGGATCAGCAGCGCCGTCTGATTCAGGAAGAGTTCCGCGATCTGGAAAAAACCGTACTGCAGGCACGGGTGCTGCGCACCGAGCGGCAGACGGTGATCATGTCGGTATCCAGCGGTTTCGGACAACCTGAGGTGGAAGCAGAACTGCCCAAGAAGGAACAGCTGGCCAGCGATCGCTACACTCCCAACGCGGTGATGAAGGTCTATCTCAAGAAAGTCTATGAGGGATCCCGGCGGGGGCCACAGCTTTTGGTTTCCCGGGCCGATGCTGGCTTGGTGGTGAACCTGTTTGCCAACGAGGTGCCAGAAATTGAAGAGGATATCGTGCGGATTGTGGCAGTGGCGCGGGAGGCCAACCCCCCTTCCCGAAATGTGGGGCCACGTACCAAGATTGCGGTCGATACGGTGGAGCGGGACGTGGATCCAGTGGGGGCCTGTATTGGCGCGAGGGGATCCCGGATTCAGGCGGTGGTAGCGGAGCTGCGCAACGAGAAAATCGATGTCATCCGCTGGTCGCCGGATCCTGCCACCTACATTGCCAACGCCCTCAGCCCGGCCAAGGTGGTGGAGGTGCGGCTAGTGGATCCGGAAATCCAGCAAGCTCATGTGTTGGTCAACAGCGACCAGCTCAGTTTGGCCATTGGCAAAGAGGGGCAAAATGTGCGCCTGGCAGCCCGCCTCACCGGTTGGAAAATTGACATCAAGGAAGTGGAGAGCTACCGCGCAGCGCTGGAGGAAGCCCAAGCCCAAGGGCTGCCCTATCCCTTCATCACTCCGGCGGCACTGGAGCGCTTCCAGCGGCGGGCAGAGCGGGCTGCTTTGGGCCTAGAGGATGAGGAATACGAAGAAAAGCGCCGCCTGGAGGAAGAGGAGCTGGCGGGAGACGAGAGGCTGGAAGAAGACTGGGCTGACGAAGAGGAGGACTTCGACTACGACGCCGAGTTCGACATTGCCCAGCCGAAGGGGTAATGATATACGCTCTACCCTCACTTTGCCCGTACACTTTGCTCGTAGAGGGCGGCTTCTGCCGGAAGTCTGGGCTTTGGAATGAGTTTTGCTGCAGGGGATCGCGGTTGCACCGAGACCGCAATGGCGCATGTGGGGTTTTCCTGCCTGCTTGGGCAGAACTGCCCTGTTCCGGCAATCTGCATTGGTGAAAGATGCTAGCTTTTGTTAGCATGCAGGAGCCAAAAAAGTTCGGCAGGCAAATCAAAACTCTTCCGAGCCAGAACCCAAACCTCAATCCAACACAGCGGGATCCCTTGGCTAGTTCAGAGTTTGCCCTGGAGCAGTTGCTCTTTGCCCCGGCCACGCCTGACCCCGACGCAGTGCGGGTAATCTACGCCTTCCCCAACACCTACGCAGTGGGGATCACCAGCCTGGGCTATCAAGTCATCTGGAGTCTGCTGGCCAGCCGCCGAGATGTGGCCGTCTCCCGCCTCTTTACGGATCTGGCTGAACCCCTGCCCCGGGAGCCGGAGCTGTTCGGCTTTTCCCTATCCTGGGAGCTGGATTATGTCCATATCCTGGCTCTGCTGGAACGGCACGGGATCCCTCCCAGATCTGAGGAGCGGGAAGAAGCCCACCCCTTGGTCTTTGGCGGCGGCCCGGTACTGACAGCCAACCCTGAGCCCTTTGCCGAGTTTTTTGACCTGATCTTGTTGGGGGATGGGGAAGGTCTTCTGGAGAAGATGATCGAGGTCTATCGGGAGGTGCGCCAGGGATCCCGGGCTGAGAAATTGCAGGCGCTAGCGCAGGTGCCAGGGATCTATGTGCCCGGCTTGTACGAACCCCAATACCGGGAGCCCGACGGCCCGGTGGAGAAGGTGCTCCCCAAAGTGGCCGGGATCCCTAGCTCCATTCGCAAACACACCTTCCGCGGCAACACCCTCTCGGTTTCCACAGTAGTCACCCCCAAAGCGGCCTGGGAGAGCATCTACATGGTGGAGGTGGTGCGCAGCTGCCCGGAGATGTGTCGGTTTTGCCTGGCCAGCTACCTAACGTTGCCTTTCCGGGTGGCGGATGTGGAGGGGCATTTGATCCCGGCGGTAGAGCGGGGGCTGCAGGTTACCCAGCGGATTGGGTTGCTGGGGGCTTCGGTAACCCAACACCCGCAATTCGAGCAGTTGCTGGAGCACTTGGCCCAGGATCGCTTCGAGCAGGTGCGTCTCAGTTTGGCCTCGGTGCGCACCGCTACCGTAACCCCACGTCTGGCGCAGGTACTCTCCCGCCGGGGCAGCCAGTCCATTACGGTGGCCATCGAAAGTGGCTCAGAACAACTGCGCCAGATCATCAACAAGAAGTTAAGCAACCCGGAAATCTTGGCAGCAGCAGCCCACGCCCAGGCTGGAGGTCTGAAGGGCATCAAGTTCTACGGCATGGTAGGGATCCCGGCGGAAACCCAGGCAGATCTGGAGGCCACAGTAGCCCTTTTCCAAGAGCTCAAAAAAGCGGCTCCCGGCCTGCGCCTAACGCTGGGTTGCAGCACCTTTGTGCCCAAAGCCCACACTCCTTTTCAGTGGCACGGGGTGGATCCCAAAGCCGAGAAAAAACTGCAGTTTTTCCAGAAACACCTGCGTCCCTTGGGGGTGGAGTTGCGCCCGGAAAGCTATAGCTGGTCGGTGATCCAAGCCCTCATCTCGCGAGGGGATCGGCGGGTGGGAAAAGTCTTGCAGTTGGCGCGGGACTTTGGCGAATCTTTGGGGAGCTACCGGCGGGCTTTCAAAGAGCTTAAAGGGCAACTGCCGCCCCTAGACTACTACGTGCACAGCCACTGGGATCCAGCGGATCCCTTGCCTTGGCAACACATCGAAGGGCCCCTCACCCTGGAGCGACTGTTGCAACATCGCCAGGAAGCTCTTTCTGTTCGTATCTCTTGAAAATACCTATTTGGGTTGTTTGCAAGCTGCGATGCTGCTGGCAATAATCGCCTCGGTTTCGGCCAAGCCTTTCCAGCCCAAGATCTGGGTTTCTTTCTTTTCCAGGCGCTTGTAGGTGGCGAAAAACTCCGCGATCTCATCCAGGCGGTGCTGGGCGATGTCTTCCAGCTTGGTCACCGAAGCATAGCGGGGATCCTTAGCAGGCACACACAGCAGCTTCTCATCGGGATCCCCGCCATCGATCATCTGCAACATGCCCAAGGGTCGCACCGTGACCACACACCCTGGGAAAGTGGGCTGATCCATGATCACCAAGCCATCCAAGGGATCCCCATCCCCGGCCAGCGTATTGGGCACAAAGCCGTAGTCGTAAGGGTACTGCACCGAGGAATAGAGCACCCGATCCAGCGCCATCGCTGCCATGTCTTTGTCGAACTCATACTTGTTTTTGCTGCCGCCGGGAATCTCAATCAAGATGTTGAGCAGGCCGGGCTTGGGTTGGGCAGGGATCCGCGACAGGTCGATCACAGCAAGCACCCTCGGATTGGGAATAGACAGCCAGAGGGTATTCTGACATACTCCTTGCCCCAAAGGACAGAGACTCTTGACACTTGCCGGGAACAGGCGGGACGAAACCCTTAGCCGCCTTCACATTGCTTCACATTATTTTCTCCACGTCTGGCTTAGCGTCGCATCTTCCTCGACGAGATGGGAGACTGGGTTTTCTCTCCACCTTTCCCTCAGCAGGCCCAGAGCCGCCTGGAAGGATAGGGTTCCGGATCCGGCTTCCTTGATTGGCTCAGACATACTCCCCGGGCAAGATTCGAACTTGCGACCAATCGGTTAACAGCCGACCGCTCTACCGCTGAGCTACCGAGGATCAAGCGTTTCTCATCATAGGGGAAAAAAGGACTGCTAGGCAACTGCCGATGAGGGGTTCTGGTTTGGCCTTGGGATCCCTGTTCAGTGGAGCGGGCTTGATTTTGCTCAATTGCTCGCCTTTCTCAGGTCTATCTGACGGATCCAGGGGACAAACCCTGAAAACGCCCTCGTCAACCGAACGGAAGCCATTACAATGGTTACGGACATTTGCCAGCGCCCCTCATGGACTTCGGAGTCGGATTTCTCTCCAACAACGTCATGCTGCCGATCCTGGATTTTTTCTATGGGATCGTGCCCAGCTATGGACTGGCCATTATCTTCCTGACGTTGGTGATCCGCTTTGCCCTCTACCCGCTCAATGTGGGATCCATCCGCAACATGCGGCGCATGAAGGTGATCAGCCCGGTGATGCAGCGGCGGATGCGAGAACTCCAGGAGAAATACCGAGACGACCCGCAAAAGCTTCGGGAAGCCCAGGCCAAGCTTTACAGCGAGCTGGGGGCCAATCCCTTGGGGGGCTGCCTGCCACTGCTCATTCAAATGCCAGTGCTGTTTGCCCTGTTTGCCACCCTGCGGGGATCCCCTTTTGCGGCAGTAACCTACGATGTCAACTTGCAGATCCTGCCGGCGGAAATGGCGGCTGAAGTGGTGCCCGCCCCCTACGTCAGCCCCAGCAAGAACATTTTTGTCACCGACTCTCTTCACAAGCCGGTGGTGCTGGTGGAACCCAAAGGCACCAAGGTTGCCGTTGGGGAGGAGGTGCAATTTCTGCTTCAAGGGCCGGGGGGCAAGCCTTTTGAGCAATTGGTGGCCGAAGCGGGTGGGGATCCCAATCTGTTACAGCCCACCTGGAAGATCACCAAAGGGGAAGATCGTGCCCAGATAAAGCCGGATGGCACCTTGCTGGCTCTGCAGCCGGGGGATGTGACCGTGCAGGTGTCCATTCCCGGTTTGGCCTCTGACACCGGCTTTCTGTTCATCGACAAGTTGGGCCGTGTGGGGGCCTTCGACGAGGATGGCACCATCCACTGGGATATCATCGCCATGATCGTCATCTTTGGGGTGTCCATTTACCTGAACCAGTACCTAACCAATGCCGGACAGGATACGGGCAAAGAGGATCCCAGCCAAAGTTCCATGGCTCGGATCACCCCTGTGCTGTTCTCGGCGATGTTCCTGTTCTTCCCTCTGCCGGCAGGGGTTTTGCTCTACATCCTTGTCTCTAATATCTTCCAAACGGTGCAGACTTTCCTGCTCTCGCGGGAGCCGTTGCCGGAGAACTTACAGCAGTTGGTGGAAGAGGAGCGCCGTCGGGCCGCCCAGGCGATCACTGTGGAGGCCAAGGAAGTGGAAAAATCGACCAAGCCCAGAGCAGCCAAGGAGGGACGGGAATCCTTGCCCTTTGAGCCCTAGGGGATCCTCGCTGTTGGGGTGGACTTGTGGTGGAGTGTTGATACCTGATACATTTACGCTGAACACTGCTGAACATCACTGTTCAACTATGCAGCGATAGCATTCTGTTTGTTTCCATTCGCGTTAGCGGGACGGAGTCCAAACAGAATGGCGGTATCCCGCAAAGCTTTGAGTAGAATACCCAAAGCGCAGTTTCCGTGTCGTCTTACTACCAATTTTCTGCTTTGCTTTGGCTACCATGTTGGCAGACTCGAAAGTAAACAGAAAGATCAACTGGTAGTAATCCGTACTGAACATATTATACATTATTTTCAGTATAGTTGAGCTTATTATTGACTAGAGTCATGCTCTTCAAAGTTGGAAGCTGCCCAGGATGAGCCGTCCTAAGTCTTCTACGGGATCTGCTGCTAGGAAATCTGAGGGAACCGTTGCCCCTTCGCCAAACAAGTCCACCTTTGCGGCCAATCAAGAGCGAGCCAGGCAGTGGTTACAGCAGGTGCTGGCGGCTATGGGGATCCCGGCGGTGGTGCGGGTGGTGGGGGAGGTGCTGGAAATTGAGGCAGACTCTTTGACCCCAGCTCAGAAGCGGCTGCTGTTGGCGAAAGCCCCCCCCTTGCCCTCTCCATCTTCCAGAGATTCCCCTCAAGAGGAGGATCGCTCCCCCGTGGTGCTGGATGCGTTGCAGTACCTGGCCAACACCCTTCTCAACCTGAACCGGCCGGAAGACCAGCAGCAGCCCTACATTTTGGATTTGGACGGCTATCGGCAGCGGCGTTTGCAGGAGCTGAAGGTTTTGGTTGCCGCTGCTGTGGAAAAGGTGAGGGCCACTGGCCGGGAATACGAGTTTCCCGATCTCTCGGCTGCCGAGCGTCGGCAAATTCATACTCTCTTGAATGACCCTGCCTATGCCGATCTGGAAACTTTCAGCCGTGGCAAAGAGCCTGACCGGCGCTTGGTTATCCGTCGGGCAGCTTCCCCATCTTGAGAGTGGGCAGAGGGCTGGGAACAAGTTGGCCCTCTTGCTACGGTGACGACAGGGATCCCTGCTACCCAAAACGCGTGAAGGGGGGTGCCATGCTGAGGCCAATTCGTCTATCGGATCTGCGGCAGATGCCCGGTCAAACCCAAGAATTGCAGTTTAGGCAGTTTTTTTCGGGCTTTGAGAGTTTGACCCCTGTGGAGGGATCCCTGGAAGTCAGCCATCGGGGCCATTTTCTCGAAGTGAGTGCTGAAGCTCGTACCATTGTCACCCTCACCTGCCACCGCTGCCTACAGCAGTTCAACCACCGGCTGCACCTGGAAGTTGAGGAGATCATTTTGATTCGGGATCCCGAACCTCTCCCCTTGGAGCTGGAATTGCAAGACGAAGAAGATCTGCTGGAGAGCCTGCCCCCCAATGGTGAGCTGGATGTCGAAGACTGGATGTACCAGCACCTGCATTTGGAGATGCCCCGCCAGTTGCCCTGCCGTCCCGATTGTCCGGGCATTGCGGTGGAAGCTACAGCACCAACGGCGGATCCCCGCTGGGCAGCCCTAGCTTCTCTCCTGGAAGACTCTCCCTAGCTTTTTTGATGTTGCGCCCACAAGTTCTCTGGCGTTTTGCTCGACCCCACACCGTCTACGGCACCAGCGCCAGCGTGGTGGGCCTCTACCTGTTGGCGGGGTTTGTGGCTGCCGGATCCCTGCAACCGGTTCTCTCGGCGCTGCCCCAGTTGGTCTGGGCTTGGGCGGCCTGTTTGGCGGCCAATGTCTACATCGTCGGCTTGAATCAACTGACGGATGTTGAAATCGACCGCATCAACAAACCCCATTTGCCCTTAGCTGCTGGATCCCTGAGTTGGCGACAGGGGGTGGGGATCGTCGTGGGTTGTGGGGTGGCGTCCGTCCTGCTGGCCATGGCCGGGATCCCCTACCTGCTGCTGACGGTGCTTTTGAGCAATGGGATCGGCACGGCCTATTCGCTGCCCCCCTTGCGGTTGAAGCGTTTTCCGCTGGCGGCCTCGGCTTGCATCTACAGCGTGCGGGGTTTGATCGTCAATTTGGGCCTTTACAGCCATTTTCAGCAGGTGATGCAGGAAAGGGTCGAGCTTTCAGCCCCGATTGTTTGGCTGACGGGGTTTATGTCGATTTTTGGGCTGGTGATCGCCCTTTTCAAAGATATTCCCGACATGGAAGGGGATCGCCAGTTTGCCATTGCCACCTTCTCGCTGCGCTTTGGGCCAGAGCGGATCTCAAGGTTTTGTATCGGCATTTTGGCCTTGTGCTATCTGGGATTTATCGGGGTGGGGATCTCTTTTCTCCTTGCGGGCAACGGCCTCTGGCTGTTGGTGAGCCATGTGTTGGGGCTGGGGATCCTCTTGGGCTATGGTGTCCATCTGGATCTCAGCCGTCGGGAGGCGATTGTTGGCTATTATCAACTGATCTGGAAGTTGTTTTACTTGGAGTATTTGCTTTACCCTTGGGCCTTTTTCTCTTTTTTCTAGAGCATTTTCCTGGAGGTAACGATCTCCCCAAACTCAGACAGGAAAAAATCTAGAGATACCGCCTCATTTGCACCCGAAAGCGGCCTTTTTTTGTTTCGGCTACCTCTTCGATTTGCAGCCGACCACGACCGCGAATGGCAATCCAATCCTGAGGGCCAACGGTGTAGCTGGCTTGGGTAATGGGCTTCCAGTTGACCCGCACTTCCCCCCGTTGGATTTCTTCCACCATCTTGCTGCGGGAGATGCCAAACCCAGCTGAGGCTACCGCATCCAGGCGCAAAGAGGCTTCCACGCTGGTGATGGATTTGACGCGGGGGGGTTGAATGTTCAACTGGCTCAGGGGGATCCGGCTCACTTTGACAGGCACTGTGCGCACCTGTGTCAGGTTTAGGGTGAGGTAATCCACCATTTCGGGCACAACGATGGCCTGGGCGCCTGAGTCCCCCAGCAGGAGGATGTCTCCCACTTTCTCACGGGCGATGCCGGACGCCAACAGGGCTCCCAGAAAATCGCGGTGGGTGGCCGGGTCGAAGAGAAAGTTGCCTTGAATCTGAATGGCGGCCAATGGGATCCCTTCTGGGTCGGGCTTGGGATCCCGGACATCCAGACCCACCTCAGAGCGGGCCAGGGCTATGCGTTGGCGCTCTGCTTGGGGGTACCCTCCCCAGGCCCCCACTTGTAGTTCGGTCAAGTTGCGCAGCCGAGCTTGCACCTCCGCTATTTCCGGTGGGGAAAGGAAGCCGCTCCAGACCACTTGCCAGGTCTTGAGGGCTTGCTCTCCCAAATCCAAGACCCGTGCCAAGGTTTCTCGATGCTCTGCCCCTCGCAACAAATCGGCTCTGGGTAGCATTTTGAGGCGCTTCGACCTTTGTAGTTCAGTCCCGTTTTTCCCATGCTAAGCTAGATAGCCGGAATCGCGGCGGGCGTAGCCAAGCGGTTAAGGCAGAGGATTGTGGATCCTCCATTCGTGGGTTCGAGTCCCATCGTCCGCCCTTGAGGGAAATCGCGAAAATCCAGTCAGGGCAAGGGCTGCAGAGGCCAGTCCATCTATCTAGACCCTGACAAACGAAAACAGACAACACCCTATCTGGACGCAAAAATCGTGAAGGTATTCGTCAAGGTGATCTGGAGCACCTGCCTCTCCCTCTCAAAACAAGCTCTGCTGTGGTCTTTCAGGTTAGGGTGAGACACCTGGGCTACTGATCGCGCCAGCGGGACGGAGTCCTTGAAAAGCCTTCTGGCCCCATGCATTCAATGTCTTGGGTGTGGGTGCAGTGTCCTGGTTTGCATCGAAACTGCCTTACGGGTGAACTCACTAAAACTCCGTCCCGCCATTGTGAACACAGCTCAAGATTAGGGTTCCCACTTCGTCAATGACACCTGTCCAACCGGCTTCGATCACCGCAGTTGCCTCCGGCATCTCGACAATTGCCGGCCCGCGCAGTTGAAACCCCACATCCATGCGCTGCCGATCGTAAACCGGCACCAGGCGCATCCTGCCCCCAAACCATGCCTCTCGCCGACCCTTGAGGGGATCCCCTGGCAAAGGGTGGGGTGCAGTCAAAGGCACGGTGGGTAGGGCCTGCACTGCCTGTAGACGCAACTGAATTGCCTCCACCGGCTGGGCTGAATCTTGCCATCCATAGCGTTGTCGGTGGGCCTGGTGAAACTGCTGTTCCAGATGAGCAATCGGATCCGACAACCGCACTGGGATCCCCAACTCAAAAGACTGGCCGCGATAGCGCAAGTCCAAGCTGAAGTGCAGCGCCGGCTCCTGCAGATCGGCTTGGGCCTGGCGGATCAGGGGTTCTGCCCATTGGGCCAGCAGGGATCCCCCTGAATCGGACGCAAGCTGCCGCAGAGATTGGAGGATGGCCCGCCGATAGTCTCGCCGCAGATCTGCCAAAGCCATTCCCAGCGCCGAGAGCACCCCACAGGCAGCCGGGATCAAGATCGTGCGGATGCCCAGCTCTTCTGCCAAAGCACAGGCATGCATGGGCCCGGCTCCGCCGAAGGCCAGCAGGGCAAAATCGGCGGGATCCAAACCCCGCTCCACGCTGATCACCCGCAAGGCCCGCGACATGGCGACGTTGGCCAAGGTGCGAATGCCAACGGCAGTTTCCTGCAAGCTCAAACCCAAGGGATCCGCCAGCGTGGCAATAGCCTGTTCCGCCAGCTCTCGCCGTAGCTGCACCGAGTCGCCCAGCCGCCCGCCATCCGGCAGGTACCCCAGCCAGAGGTTGGCATCGGTAACCGTCGGAGCCCTTCCCCCCCGACCGTAGCAGGCCGGCCCAGGGTCGGATCCGGCACTCTCTGGCCCCACCTGGAGCCCACCGCCGGGCAGCAAATAGGCCAGGGATCCGCCGCCGGCACTGACGGTGTGGATGTCAATTTGGGGCTGTTGCACGGGCAAGCCGCACACCACCGCTGCGGGAGTAACCTGGGGGATCCCATCTTGGATCAAGGCCACATCTGTGCTGGTTCCCCCCATATCGAAGCTGAGCAAGTGGGGGTATCCACTCAGCCGACCCAGATAGGCCGCCCCGTAAACTCCGCCTGCCGGCCCTGAGAGCAAAGCCACCGAAGCATGGGCCGCCGCCTGAGGGATGGAGGTCACCCCGCCGGAAGACTGCATGATCAAGGGCTGGGGGATCCCTCGCTCCCGACATCCTTGGGCCAAGCGGTGCAGGTAGCCCGCCAGTGCCGGGCTGAGGTAGGCATCGATGGCGGTGGTGCTGAAGCGCTCGTATTCGCGGAACTCCGGCGCCACCTCGCAAGACAGGGAAAGGTGCAGATCGGGAAAAGCCTGCCGCAAGGCCGTCCCCAGCCGCTGTTCGTGCTCCGGGTAGAGAAAAGAAAACAAAAACCCCACCCCAATAGCGCGGATCCCATCCCGCTGCACTCGTTCCCCCACCTCCTGCACCACCCGCCGGATTTCGGCATCGGTGAGCGGATCCAACACTCCACCCACGCTGCAGCGCTCCTTCACCTCCAGGCAATGGTGGCGGGGCACCACCGGCTCCGGCTTGGGCTGTGTCAGGTCATACAGAGAGGGGCGGTTTTGACGGGCAATGGCCAGCACATCCCGAAAGCCCGCCGTGGTCAAAAACAGGGTGGGGGATCCCTTGCGCTCCAGCAGCGCGTTGGTGGCCACCGTCATGCCATGGCAGAACAGGTCAACCCGGAGCTCTCCTTGGAGCGCCCCCAGCTTGTCCAGCGCCGCAAAGACTCCCTCCTCAGGGCTGGGGGTAGACAGCACCTTCGCCGTCTGCATCTGGCCATCCTGCAAGAGCACCAGATCAGTAAAGGTGCCCCCCACATCGATCCCCAGGCGGGCCAAGCTGCGGCTTGCTTCCGTCTGATCCAGATTGGCCGGATCGAGGTTGCTACCCAACGCTGATGCGACCATGGCTTCCATCGTGCATTTCTTTTGCCTTCTTCTGGGGCCAGCCCTTGGTCGGACTATGGCTATGACGCCTGGCTTTTGTAACGGCAGAGACAGGCTGACCGGCGCCCCTTCGTGTAGCGAGTGTAGCTCAGCAACTTCTGTCTTTTTTGGAGTTTGGAATAGTCACCACCTCTAGCTCGGAAGTCCATCGTTGCCTTTCACCAGCCCTGCCCGAACGGCATCCAAGAACTGGCGGGCAGTGCGACCGGAAAAGCCGTTTTGCTGTTGGGCCCAGATCAGGGCCTGGCGGCGCAGGACATCCAAAGATTGGGTGAAACCCAGCCGCTGGGCCAAGTGTTCTACGGTTGCCAGGTAATCTCCCTGGGTGAAGGGGGTGAAGGTGAGGGTGAGGCCGAAGCGATCCCGCAGCGACAGCTTTTCCTGGACCGTATCCCAGGCGTGGACTTCTTGATCTTGGGGATTGGGACGGTCGCCAAAAAACTCGCGGATGAGATGGCGGCGGTTGCTGGTGGCATAAAGGCGCACGTTGGGGGGCGGCGCAACGAGATCCCCCTCCAGGAGCACCTTGAGCTGCTTGAACTCGGTTTCCTCTGCCTCAAAGGAGAGATCGTCCACAAACAAGATGAAAGGCAACACCTGCGCCCGCAGCTCTGCCAAAATCTCCGGCAACTGAACCAAGTCAGTTCGTCGCAGCTCCAATAGGCGCAACCCCTGCGGGCCGTAGCGGCGCAACAAGGCCTTCACCAGGGAAGACTTGCCCGTACCCCGCGCCCCGTAGAGCAACACATGCAAAGCCGGATCCCCCCGCAGCAGGGCTTCGGTGTTGGCCGCCAACTGCTGTTTCTGCCGTTCGTAGCCGTAGATCTCCTCCCAGTCAGACAGATCGGGAGCAGGGATCCCTTCTAGCCCTGCTGGCCCCCAGCGAAAGGCCCAGTAGCGAGCACAGATTCCCACCCCTTCTCGGCGATAGTGGGCAATCAAGTCCTCCAGGCTCAGGCCCCAATCGGCAAAAGGGCGGGGATCCCAGCCAGCGCTATCGGTTTCCCCATCGGGCCAGGGGATCCCCAACCCCAACGCCTGCATCTGCTCGGCAATGGTCTCCTGACTGTCCGCTAGGGTTTGCAGACAGCGCAGGTCGTGGCGGGCCGCCTGCATAAGAGGCTCTGGGATCCCTTGGGATCGCAGCGCCGCGCGGGAAAAGGGGTTATCTGCCCAGCCAATCTCCCGGATCAGCCACTCCCGCCAGCTCAGGCCCTGCCGGGCCAAAAGCTCAAACCAGCGCCCGTAGGCCGCCCAGCAAGGCAAGGGATCCCCACTCATCAACTGCTGGATTAGCTCCTGCCAGGCTAGGGCTAGGGGGTGGGTGCAGATGTCCCGGAATACCAGCAGCTTGGCCGCTGCTTCTGCTGCTTCTTGGAGGGGGGTCATCGCTTGAAGCCGCTCTAACTTGGCGTTGCTTATCCGCTCCCTAGGGGAGGAGACTGGGGGTAGTTGCGTTAACAACACGGAGCGCTTGAGTTACCTGGCATTGTCCCGCCGGCCCAGTTCATAGAGGCCTCCGCCGACGCAGGCGATCAGGCCGCAGGAGACGGCCCAGCTTTTGCCCAAGGAGATCTCCGTCAGGGCTACCACCAAGCCTGCTGCCAGCAAAAAGGGAAGGGTGCTCAGCAAGGAAGCCAAAGCTCCACTGGGATCCCATAGCAATTGCTTTTCCCAGCTCTCCTGCAGCTTTTGATGCAGCGGCGAAAACCCCCACATTAGCCCTAAGCCCCACAGAGCCGTGGCGGCCCATAAAGAGGGGCGAAGCATCTCCCAGCCCACAAGTCCAACCCCAACGGGATTCACCGGTCAACTCCCAACCCTGCCTTTCTAGGCTAGCGGGATTGGGCCCAATCGGTGGCGGTAATGGTGGTGCCAGGAAATTGAATGGGGTTGCCCAAGCTCTGGATTTGGGCCTGGAGAGCCGGCAACAGCCGCAAATCCAAAAGCGGCTCCTCCACGATCTCCGCCGGGATCAGATCCCGTTCTAGGGCAAAGTGGGCCGTGTGGCCGGCGGCGGTGCCAATGGCCCATTCCACCGGATGCACCCGGTAGGAGGCACTGGCAATGCGGCTGGTGGCGATATTTTTGTTGCCGGCTAGCAGATTGTCAATGCGCTGGGGGATCAGAGCCCGCAGGGGGATCTGGTAAGGGTAGCTGGGGGCCTGCGCGTCTTTGTTGTTGCTGGGGGGCAGGGAAAAACCCGGCAGCAGGCAATCGTGAAAGTCGATGGGGTACTGGCCCACCCCCACCGAGTCGTAGAAGATGAAGGGCCGCCCGCGGTTTAGCTCCGATTCCCGTGTGGTGATGTCCGACTCGTAGATGGTAAATCCTTCTGGGTAGGAGAGGCTGGGCCGACCAATGATGCGCCGCGACTCGCGGATATAAGGGTACTTGGAGAGGCCGCTGGCAGTTCCCATGGGGGTATTGGGCCCCCGTAGGTAGGCATAGCGCAAGTAGAAGTCTTTTTGAAAGTTGGGATCCTCCTGTTGCAGGAGAAAATCCGTCCTTCCCGCCACCAGCCAGTAGAAAAAGCCCTTAGCATGCTGCTCAGCTCGCCGCAGGGCTTCCACCCGCAGGCCCCCCATCCAGCCGCCCGGCTGCAGTTGGCCTGAGGCCTGCAGTTGCTCGTGGGTAAGGATGAGGTTCATCTCCGGGCCGGTGATGCGCCAGTCGTTGCCCCAAGTCCAGTTTTGCATTGACTGATCCCCCACCCGAATGGCCTCTTCCCCAAAGCCGAACACCTGCCCCCGGATGCGGCGGTAGGTGAAGATCAGCGCAAAGTTGAAGCGAGGGTGTTCGTAACTGTAGTAGGGGCCGTGCAGGGGATCGTTGTAGAACTCCGGCTTGACCGGCACCTGCGGCACGGGGAAGCGCTCCATGACAAAGGTGTAGGTGAAGCCCTGGGTACAGTAGGGATCCACATAGGGCTTGGAGCTGGGTTCCCAGCGGCTTTGGCCATCAGTTCCCAGGCGGTAGGGCACCCGCGCCAAGGGCAGCAGCTCGCCGGTTTCAGTAGCGTCGATCACCACCCAGGGCAGGGTTTTCCCCTGGCGTTCTGGCGGCGGCTCAAAGCGCAGGATCTCCTTGTCCCAGTCGTCGGTGGGTTCTAGACGATAAAAATCGAGAAAGTAGCTGGAGAGATCCCCTCGATTCTCTGGCTGGACGCCGGCGTGTTTGGGGATGTTGCGGATGGCCTGCACGCTGCGGATTTGGTAATCCGCAATCTCCAAGTCTTTGACCACCGTCTCCGTAAATAGCCGCAACTGCCCCGACTGCAGATAGGGATCCAACATCTCCCGAATCACCTGGTGGCCCACCTGAGGGGAAAAGCAGAGCACGCTCACCCAGCATTTGCCCGGATTGGGATCCCCGCCGTATTTTTCCCGTACCCGCCGGCGAAACTCGCTGTAGCCCCTAGGGAAGATGTCGTTTTCTCGCTGCAGGGGTCGCTCGTCCAAAGCCGAGACCCCCTGGGCGCTCACCTGCCCCCCGATCCAATCGCTGATCTCCGTCATGCACACCTGCCGGCCCAGTTGCAGCGCGTCATAGGCCGCTGCCACCCCCCCCAGCCCACCCCCCGCGATGAAAATCTCACAGGGGATCCGGGTTTCCGGCAGGGGCGCCGTCGAGGGTTGGGCCAGGCCCGCTCCCGCCCCGAGGATCCCTACTCCCAACGCCACACCGCTCCACCCCAGAAGGTTGACCTGAAGTTTCATCGAATGACCTCTCCACACCCACGCTACAGCTTGGCCTTTTGGACTTTCCCGCAACCTCTATCATGGGAGAAAGCCTTGGGGATGCTCATGCCGGATTCCACCTTTGTCATCACCACCCCCATCTACTACGTCAACGCCGCTCCCCACATCGGCAGCGCCTACACCACCCTGGTGGCGGATGCCATTGCCCGTTACCATCGCCTGCGGGGCAAGGATGTGCTGATGGTGACGGGAACTGACGAGCACGGCCAGAAGATCCAGCGCACCGCCGAAGAGCGCGGCATTCCCCCTCAGCAGCACTGTGACGAGATTGCGGCTCAGTTTGCCCAGCTTTGGCAGTTGCTAGACATCCGCTACGACCGCTTTATCCGCACCACCAACCCTCGCCACAAAGCCATTGTGCGGGAGTTTTTTCAGCGGGTTTGGGATCAGGGGGATATTTTCGTTGGGCGGCAGCAGGGGTGGTACTGCGTTGCCTGCGAAGAGTTTAAAGATGAGGCGGAGCTGCTAGAAGGTGGGTTTTGCCCTCTGCACCCCACCAAGAAAGTGGAGTGGAAAGATGAAGAAAACTACTTTTTTCGCCTCTCCCGCTACCAGGAAAAGCTGGAAGCCCTCTATGCCGAGCAGCCGGAGTTTATCCAACCAGAAAGCCGCCGCAATGAGGTGATTAACTTTGTCAAGCAGGGCCTGCGGGACTTTTCCATCTCTCGCCCCAGCGTCTCCTGGGGGATCCCCTTCCCGGCAGATCCCGGCCAAACCCTTTATGTTTGGTTTGATGCCCTCATCAACTACATCAGTGCTGCTTTGGATCCTGACGACGAGCCCACCTTGGCAAATGCCCTACGCCGCTACTGGCCTGCGGATGTCCACCTGGTGGGCAAGGATATTGTCCGCTTCCACGCCATTTACTGGCCGGCCATGCTCATGTCCGCAGGTCTGCCCCTGCCCAAGCAGGTGTTTGGCCACGGCTTTCTCACCAAGGATGGCCTCAAGATGAGCAAAAGCCTGGGGAACACGGTGGATCCCTTTGAGCTGGTGCGCCAGTACGGCGCCGATGCCGTGCGCTACTACTTTCTGACGGAAATCGAGCTGGGCAAGGATGGCGATTTCAGCGAGGGCCGCTTCGTTGACGTGCTCAACGCCGATCTGGCCAACGATCTGGGCAATCTGCTCAACCGCACCCTCACCATGCTCAAGAAATATCAACCGGACTACCGCATTCCCGCAGTTGGGATCCCTGCAGATCACCCCCTCAAAACCTTGGCCGAGACCCTTGCCCCTCTGGTGGCCGCGGCCTACGAGGGGATGGATCCCAGCTCTGCTGCCCGCAAAGCCCTCAGCTTGGCCCAGGCCAGCAACAAATACCTTGATGAGCAGGCTCCTTGGACGCTGCACAAACAAGGGCAGGGGGAACGGGTGGCCCAGATCCTCTATGCCGTTCTGGAAAGCGTGCGCTGGGTGGCAGTGCTGCTCTCGCCCCTCATTCCCGCTCTCAGCCTCAAGATCCTGCAGCAACTGGGGTTCTCCCTCACCGACATCACGCAACTGCGCTGGGATCCCGATGCGACTTGGGGTCAGCTTCCCCCTGGGCAAGAACCCCAGCCCCCCACGCCCGTCTTTCAGAGAATCCTGAGGAGCGCCTAAGAATTGGCAGGATCCGGTCGGGAAGATTGGGCAGCGGCTTGGGATCCCTCTGGTGTGGCTCCGCCGGCAAAAGGGCGGTCACCTCCCAGGGGAAGTGTTGATGAAGCAGCGGAGAAAGAACGGTTGGATGGGTCGGATGGGCGCAGCCGCGGGTTGTGAATCGTGCCAGTGGTGGGGGGCACTTCGCCGGACAGCGTCTGCCAGGCTGCCCGTACCCCTGCCCAAAGGCTGCGGATATTGACTTGGGCGCCCTGGGCTTGGGTGCGTGCTCCTTCGATGGAGCGGTTGACCTGCTTCACCACTTGCCCAGCCCCTTTCACCCCTTCGTCGAGGCTGTCGGCAATCTCGCTCACTTCCAGGCTGGTCAGGCGCAGGGCCTCCAGCGTGGGCGGCAATTCCCGCAGCAGCGTGTCGAAAAAGCGCTCCACGCTCTGGGCAGCTCGACCCAGTTGAATGACGGCAGGTAGTAGGGTCAGGATCACTGCCAAAATGCCCACTGCTACCAGGCCTACCGAGAGGCCGAGCCAAAAGACCGGGTCGTTCATCCCGCCGCCTCCTCCCCATCCCGAGCTTCTAGGTCAGCTTCTTCCCCGCCAAAGGGACGCGAGTTCTGGGCTTGGAGCAGCTCCCTTCGCTTCTGCAACATGGCTTCTTTGCCCACCGCCACTGCCTGCTGCAGCCGCAGCAGAGCCTCATCCAAACTGCGTTGGGCAGCGTCGAACAACTTTTCCGATTGATATTGCAGACTGCTGGTCACATCTTCTGCTACCTCTGGCAGGGCCTCTGCCGATTTCTTCAGCAGTCGCCGCGTTTCCCGTCCGCTGCGGGGAGCCAAGAGCAGGCCAATGGCGGTGCCCACAGCAGTTCCCAGCAACAGCCCACCGATAAACGCACCAGTCCGGTTTTCAGCCATGCTTTGCCAGAGTTGAGTTGGATACGGGTGGCCCCGAAACTAGACTACCTCAAGATCTCTCTAGATCTCTGGGCTCTCTGCTTTCGCCGACCGCCCCTAGAGAATCCGCAGGGGATCCACATCCAGGCTGACGCGGATCCCTTGGGGGGGATGGCCAATTGCGGCCTGGATCTGGGCAGCCAGCTTCGGGCGATCCCAATCTTGGTCGGGCAGTTGCTTCAGCAGGATCTGCCAGCGGTAGCGTCCGGCAACCCGCTCCACCTGAGCTGGCCCCGGCCCCAACACCTCTGCTGGGATCCCCTGTAGGCGTTCGGCCACCCGATGGCAGTAGCGCTCCAGGGCTTCCAGGCGGGTGCTGCTCAAGCGGATCAAAATCAAGGCTCGATGGGGAGGATAGCCCCCCTCTCGCCGTTGTTGCAGTTCTGCCTGCAAGAAGCCCTCGTAATTTTGGGCCAGCACCGCCCTCAAAATCGGGTGCTCCGGCAGATAGGTCTGGATAATCGCCTGTCCTGGCAGGGATCCCCGGCCCGAGCGCCCTGCCACCTGGGTGAGCAGTTGAAAGCTGCGCTCGCCGGCGCGATAGTCGGCTTGGTGCAACAGCCCATCGGCGGCCATCACGCCCACCAAGGTCACCTGGGGTATGTCCAGCCCTTTGGTGAGCATTTGCGTGCCCACCAGCACCTGGGCCTTGCCGCTGCGAAACTGCTCCAGCAAATCGCGATGGGATCCCTTGCGGCGGGTGGCGTCGCTGTCGTAGCGCAAAATCGAGAGCTGGGGCCAATGCTGGTGCAGCACTTCCACCACTTTTTGGGTGCCGGTGCCGAAGTGCTTCAGGTAGGGGGATCCACAGGCGGGGCAGCGCTGCGGATGGGGTTGGCGGGCGCCGCAGTAGTGGCAGCGCAGTTCTTGTCCGCCAAGATGGGCCAGGTGAAAGGTGAGAGAAACATCACAGTGCTCGCAGGTGAGGACGAACCCGCAGCTCCGGCACAAGACGAAGGTGCTGTGGCCGCGGCGGGGGACAAAGAGAATGGCCTGTTCCCCTCTGTCCAGCGTCTGCTGCAGGGCCTGGTGTAGACGGCGGCTGAGGATGCTGCGGTTGCCGGCTTGGAGCTCCTGGCGCATGTCCACCAGCTCCAGTTGGGGCAGGGTGGCCGGGATCCCAGCTTGGGGGATGCGCTGCGGCAGGGCCAGCCGGATCCACCGCTGCGGATCCTGCAGATGGGCGGCATAGGTTTCCACCGCTGGGGTTGCACTGCCCAGGACCAGGGGACAACCGGCCAGCTCGGCCCGCCACTCGGCCACCTGACGGGCGTGGTAGCAGGGCTGGGGCTGATCCTGCTTGAAGCTGTCGTCGTGCTCTTCGTCCAAGACGATCAGGCCCAGCTTGGACAAGGGGGCAAACACCGCCGAGCGGGTGCCGATCACCACTTGGGGGGTGGAGGACAGCATCTGCCGCCAGGTGTCGTAGCGCTCGCCTTCCGAGAGGCCGCTGTGGTAGGCCCACACCTGGGATCCCAGCCGCGCCCGAAACCGATCCATCAGTTGCGGGGTAAGGCCGATCTCGGGCACCAGCACCAGCGCCGACTGCCCTTGCTGCAGCACCTGGGCGATTACCTGCAGGTACACCTCTGTTTTCCCAGAACCGGTGACCCCGTGCAGCAAAAACCGCTGGAACCGGCCCAAAGCTTGCCGGATCGCCTCTACCGCCTGGGCCTGGGCTGCGGTCAAGGGCTTGGGCGGATCCCGCCACCCCGGCAGGCTGGCATCTCCCAGCCGCAGCAGTGGGCGCTCGTAGAGGTGGACACGGCCTTTGCGGGCCAACCCCTGCAGAACCGCTCGGCTCACTCCTGCCAGGCGCTCCCACTCGGCGAGCAGCAGCTCTCCCCCCTTCTGCTTGAGGATCTGCAGCGCCTTCTGCTGAGGGAGGCTCAGCCCCTCTGGGGAGTCGTCGGCCAGACTGGCGGCCAGCTGGGTTTTCACCCTGCCCCCCTGTTGCTCCTGCCAAAAGCTCTCCACCCAACCCCGTCGCTGCAGTTCCCGCAGGGCGAGGGCGGCAGTGGGCACCTGCTGTTGCACATAGCGCCAAGACAGCTCTCCCCCTTTGGCCTGAAGCAGCTGCAGCAGGGTTTGGGCAGCCGGCGAACATTCCTCCCCTTCGGCAGGGAGCCTGAGCAAGCGGACACGCCGCTGAGAACGGCTGAGCAAGCCGGGGGGCAATACCGTGCGCACCACCTGGGCCAGAGGGGTGAGGTAATAGTCGGCCACCCGCTGCAGCAGGGGCCAGAATTCTTTGGGCAGGATCCCTTTGGCCACCACCGCCTCGATCTCCCGCACCGACTGCGGATCCACCCCTGCCGGCAGCTCGGAGCGCCAACCCAAGGCCACTGCCCCCGCCATTTGCTGACCAAAGGGTACGCTGAGCAGGTCGCCCGCTTCTGGCGCGGATCCCTCTGGCACACGATAGGTAAAGCAACCCCCCAAATGGGGATGATCCACCCACACTTCCAGCCAGCGGGGAGGAACAGGCTGCAACACGGGATCCCTCACGGACGGGGCAGAAACCTCGGCAGATCGACCGCCCGCTTGCTTGCCCGAGACGGTAGAGGTTGGGCCAGGGGCTGAATTGTAGGCTTGGCAGCAGGGGTTGGAGACAGAGCCTGGCCAAGGGACTCTGTTCGCGTGAGGGCGCTGGAGGTATCGGCCCGAGGTGGGACATCCAAGCCTTTGCGTTCCAAAGCCGCCTTCAAGCTCAGCACATGCATCTGCTGCTGCTCGTATTTTTCTCGGAGAGAGCGGTTTTCTTCCCACAGAGCAGCACGCTCCCCTTGCAGGGCTTTGATCTGCTCTGCTTGCTTCTCCAGTTGCGTGGACAAGGTTGCAATTTCTTCTTGCAGATGGAGAATGGTTGCCTGCGCAGAGCGCAACTGTGGCTGCCAGTCGGGTTGGGCGGCCAACTGCTCCAAGGCAGCCTGCAACTGCCGCTCCATGGCGGAGAGATGCTGCTGGGCTTGGGCATACTGTTCCTGGAGATGGCGGTGCTCTTGCTGCCAACGGGCAACTTCTGCTTGGGCTTGGGAGAGGGCCACTTGCAGCGCTTCGGCCTGGGCTTGCCACTGCTGTTGAAGCTGCTGCTGCTCCCGGGATCCCTGGCGCAGATGCTCCTGCTGAGCTTGCAAAGCCGCCAATTGAGCTTGGGCTTCGGCCAGGGCTGCTTCCAACTCCTGCCGCTGTTCCCGCCAGCGCTGCTCGGCCTCGGCTTCTGTCTCGGCATAGCCTGCCAAACGGGCCTCGAGGTGTTCCCGTTGCTCCTGCCAGGCTGCCTGTTGGTCGCTGTACAAAGCCCGCAGGCTGCTCAGCTCCGCTTGA
The DNA here is from genome assembly GCF_054059035.1 of Thermostichus sp. MS-CIW-36. Lineage (NCBI taxonomy): Bacteria > Bacillati > Cyanobacteriota > Cyanophyceae > Thermostichales > Thermostichaceae > Thermostichus > Thermostichus sp. MS-CIW-36. The sequence goes on along the minus strand of NZ_JBSSBR010000023.1, from coordinate 22,001 downwards.
GTTTCGGCAATTTGAGTGCGGGCCAGAGAAAGCTCTGCCTTAAAGCGTTGCAGCATTTCCACCCGCTTTTCCGCCACATCCTGGGCTTCCAGTAGAGAGGCCTGCAGCTCCTGCTGGCGCTGTTCCCATTGACGGCGCTCCTGAGCGTGGGCCAAGCGTAGCTGCTCAATCTGCTCCTGCAGGGCCTCGATATCTTGCCGCTGCCGTTCATTTAGGCGTTGCCGAGCCGCCAGTTGAGCTTCCTGCTCCGAGATCTGCACTTTCTGAGCCGCCAAAGTCTGCTGCAACTGTTGCAAGAGATGCTCCCGCTCCTGCAGCGCCTTCTCTTGTTCGGCCACCTTCTGGTGCAAAGCCTGCAGTTGTTCCTGAAGAACTCGCCGCTCTTGGAGCTCGGCTTCGGCTTTGAGCAGACGGCTCTCCAAGGGCTGTTGCTGCCTCAGGGCCAAATGGCGCTCCGTGCTGGGATCCGGTTCCGTTCGCGCAAGTGGGACAGAGTCCTTGGCTGACCAGCCCGCTTGGGCCTCTGGAAGGATGGGATCCGAGTCACCTGAAGAGGGAGCACGCATAGATTGAAGGAGAGATGAAGAAGCGGGAGCAAATGATAAAGTTCCCTGCAGTATAGAGAGATTTTTGGGCGGGTTCAAGCCAGAAGGGTGATCTTGTAAAATCTCCTGCTGCTCCGCACGGCGCGGAGTGCTATCGGCCTGTTTTGGCCGCGCTCTTGCTTCTGAGGTTCCCAAATCCCCGGACTGGGCAGAAGGGCTTGGCTTACTTTTTTTCGGCCGCGAGGCCCGCTCCCGACCGGAAGAGGTCTCCCCTTGCTTGGGCGTGCTCTGAGAGTCTGCCACCTTGCCCCCTTTCATCGCCCACAACACCCACCCCCGCCATCACGGACAGATGGCCCCACCATTCTAAACTGAGTCTAAATCTAAATCGACTCGGTCTCAATCCAAGCGTCTCTGCTGAGTGTAGAGGAGTCCCGCCCGTGCTCGGAGCTCCTGGCAGACGCAGGTCGGCCTCATCGTTGCAGGGGCAAATGCGAGGACTCGCTTCCACTGGCCCGAACAGGGCAGCCAGCGAGCCTGCGGAAAACCGTCTTATCTTTGTCCTTTCTTTTGCGATACTGCTAGGGGTGATGTTGAGAATGACAGCACGATGGCGATGCAAAATGGAGCCAGGGATCCGCTTCAACTTCCTCAACAGCAGACGGGCTCGGCGGGATCCCAGTTGAACCTTGCCTGTTCTGCCCCCTGTGGCCTACTGTTGAGCCTGCTCTGGGTTGTCCCTGTTCTTGCTCAGCCGGAATCTCCCAGCTCTGCTGCCTTTGCTCTGCCCAACAGCCGCGAAATCCTCACCCCCCCACCCCCCCCCACCCTATCGATTCCCTCCAACCCTGCTGACCCTACCCCTGCGGCTGACCTGGCTTTGCAGGGGGCTTCCAAGGCTGAAGAATTGGTGGTGCCCCAATCCCCCTTGCAGGTGCGCATTGAGCGCAGGGAGGGCCTGTCTTTGGAAGAAGCTCTGGAGATCGCCGTTGCCCAGAACCCGGCTGTGCAGCAGGCCAGACTGGCCGTCGAGCGGGCCGAGGCCGGGGTAGCCCTGGCTCAAGCTGCCTTTGCTCCCACCCTCTCCAGCCGTGCCAACTACCAGTACAGTGAGGCTCCCTCTCCTGGTGGTGGGCCAAGGCGCGAATCCCACACCCTCTCGGCCAGTGTGGTGCGGGTGGAGTATACCGCTTTTGACAGTGGCCTCAGGGAGCAAAACCTGAAGCTGGCCCAGGAAGCTCTGCGCATCGCCCAACTGCAACTGGAGCAAACGCTGCAGACGGTCAAACAAGCTGTGGCCAACGCCTACTACGATCTGCAAAGCGCGGACGCCAGGGTCGCCATCAGCCAAGCTGCCGTTGAAAGCTCTGAAGCTACTCTGCGGGATGCTCAAGCTCGAGAACGGGCCGGGCTGGGTACCCGCTTTGAGATTCTCCAGGCAGAGACGGAATTGGCCAACAATCGACAAACCTTGCTGGTGGCCCAGAACACCCAGCAACTGAATCGCCGCCGCCTGGCCGAACTGCTGAATTTTCCCAGCCCCACCGACGTGTTGGCCAGCGACCGCATCGAGCCGATGGGAGAGTGGGATCTCAGCCTGGAAGAGACCATCATTGCTGCCTTTGCCCAACGACAGGAATTGGAGCGCCGACGCCGAGAATTGGAGCAGGCCCAAAGCCGTGTGCGCCTAGCACAGGCCCGCAATGGCCCCCGAATTGGCTTATTCGCCAGCCTCGATGCCGTTAACGATTTCAACGCCAGCCGCGATAGCTTTGATGTTGGCTATTCGGTCGGAGCCAATTTCAGCTTGACTTGGTTCGATGGGGGAGAAGCGGCTGCCCAAGCCCGCCAAGCTCAGATCGACGGGCAGGTGGCCGTGAGCGATTTCGTCGGCACCCGCAACGAAATCCAGCGGGGGGTGGAAGAAGCCTTTCTGACCCTCAGCTCCAGCCGTGAACAGATCGACTCGGCCAAAGTGGCAATTGCCTCGGCAGAAGAGAGCCTGCGCTTGGCCCGGCTGCGTTTGCAAGCAGGGGTGGGCACCCAAACCGAGGTGATCAATGCTGAAGCTGCTCTCACCACTGCCCGTGGCAACCTTTCCAATGCTGTAATCGCCTACAATCGCGCCTTGGTGCAACTGAAACGGGCCATTGGCAGCCTTTGACCTTGAGCCTTTCTCCCTCACTCCCAGCCCTTCTTCCAAAAGGAGAGGGGTGCTATGGATACCGCGACGAAACAGTTCTATTCCAAGCTGGAAGTATAGTTGCTTCAGGTTAGGCTGAGACAGCCAGGCTATTGAGAGAAACCTTCTGGCCCTCTGCATTATTGCTCCGCAACGCTGACGCGACCGACATTTTAGTTGTGGGTGCAGTGTCCTGGTTTGAATCGAAATGACTATGACCCCAGCGCTGCGCATTGCCAACGCGAGCAAGAAAGAGGGGGAACTCTGTGAAGACTATGAAAAAGCAAACCGTGAAAAATCCCCTGCCTTCGGGTGTGGGGAGAACGTCAAACCGCCCCCCCTGCAATTTGTAATGGCCACAAAAGGGGATCCCTAGAGCTTGCGGGAATAGAACTCGACCACCAAAAGCTCGTTGACCGGGGCGCAAATTTGCTCGCGGGGGGGCAATTCCTTGATGCGTCCGCGCAGCTTTTCTTTGTCAAACTCCAGGTAGTCTGGCAAGAACAATCCCGGATACTCCGCGTAGGCGGCCACCAGCTTGCGGGAAGATTCCTTGTTTTTTACCGTAATCACATCCCCCACTTTGCAGCCATAGCTGGGAATGGTTACCTTTTGGCCGTTAACCTCTATGTGGCCGTGGCTCACGAGCTGCCGAGCTGCCGGAATGGTTGGAGCCATGCCAAGACGAAATACGATGCAATCCAACCGCATTTCCAGCATTTGCAGCAAGGCCAAACCGGTGGATCCCTTGGAGCGCCGTGCCTTGCGCATGTAGCGGATCATCTGCCGCTCGCTCAGCCCGTAGTTGAAGCGCACCTTCTGCTTTTCTTCCAGGCGAATGGCATATTCGGATTTTTTCTTGCGCTCGGCCCCGTGCATACCGGGTGGATTGGTATTTTTGGGGCGCTTGCGCGTCAAACCGGGCAGATCAAGTCCCCCGAAGCGACGAATGATTTTTAGGCGGGGACCTGTGTAGCGGGACATGCGGGCATTTCTCCAAAATCAGCAAACAAACTCTGCAAGAGATGGTCAGCTAGGGAGCAAGAGTACAAACCACCAAAAGAATCGGCGATCTACTATATTAAGCGTTTGATCCCTACTTTGGGCAAGGGGGCAAGGCTGTCTTTTGGGATCCCGTCTCCACCGTTCTAACTGTCTTGTCAGTCGTAGTGAACCCCCATTTGGGTGCGGATGAAGGCGCGATCTTCGCTGAGCAGGCCGTTGAGGGTGCGCCGTTCCCCCAAGATGGGATCCGGATCCAGGCCGATGGCTTCCAAGTCGGCCAGCACCATCAGCTCCACCAATTGCGGGAAGCTTACTTTGGGTTCCCACCCCAGGACTCGCTTGGCTTTTGAAGCATCCCCCAACAGCAGATCCACCTCGGTTGGGCGGTAGTAGCGGGGGTCGATCTCGATCAACACTTGGTCTTTGTACAGCCCCTGTTCGGCTTGGCCGGAGCCTTTCCAGGTAATCGGCAGGCCCACCAGCGCGAAGGCCCGTTCCACAAACTCACGCACGGTGTGGGTTTCCCCAGTAGCCAGCACATAGTCATCCGGCTGGGGTTGTTGGAGCATCATCCACATCCCCTCGACGTAGTCTTTGGCGTAGCCCCAGTCCCGCTTGGCATCCAGGTTGCCCAGGTACAGCTTGCTTTGCTTGCCGGCAACGATGCGGCTGACGGCGCGGGTGATCTTGCGGGTTACAAAGGTTTCCCCTCGCCGTGGGCTTTCGTGGTTAAACAAGATACCGTTGCAGGCGAAGAGGTTGTAGGCTTCGCGGTAGTTGACCGTCTGCCAGTAGCCGTACACCTTGGCACAGGCATAGGGGCTGCGCGGGTAGAAGGGGGTGGTCTCCTTTTGCGGGATCTCCTGCACCAGGCCGAACATCTCCGAGGAGCCTGCCTGGTAAAACTTCACCCGGATCCCGGTGCGCTGCTGATAGTCGCGGATGGCCTCTAGGAGACGCAGGGTACCCATGGCCACTGCATCAACAGTGTATTCCGGCGCATCAAAGCTCACCCGCACGTGGGATTGGGCCCCCAGGTTGTACACTTCCGTCGGCTGCACCTGTTCCAGGATCCTGCGCAGGGTGGTGCCATCCGTGAGATCCCCGTAGTGAAGGAATAGCCTAGCCTGGGGGTCATGGGCATCCACGTAGATGTGGTCGATGCGGTCGGTGTTGAAGGTGCTGGCGCGGCGGATGATGCCGTGAACTTCGTAGTTTTTCTGCAACAACAGCTCGGCCAGGTAAGAGCCATCCTGTCCGGTGATGCCGGTAATTAGGGCACGTTGGGTCATAGAGTTGGGGGCAAAGATCGGGAAAAATGAAGAACCAAGTGGCTCAAGGCTCAAGTCCAATGGCAAACCTCAAAGCGGAGACCTTGAAGCGAGAACATTATAGTGCAGCAGGACTGATACATTTACGCTGAACTTTCCTGTTCGCTTGCGTGGCGTAGCCACACATTGCTGCCCAGAGAAGCAGCGATAGCATCCTGCTCAGTACTGAACAGAATGGCGGTATCCCGCAAAGCCCTGAGGAATACCCCCAGAGCGCCTTGCCAATCCCGTGGTAGCTTGTGGTTGCATTCGGGACAGACAAACACCTTCGCACCCCCTAACTGGGTGTGGATATGCCCACACCTCGTACAGGTCTTGCTGGTGTACGCCTCTGACACATCCACCACCACGTTCTTCTTCCTGGCTTGGAACTTCAGGAACTGCTTGAACCGATAGTGCGCCCAGGTCAGCATCGCCCTAGCCGTCTTGCTACCAAACTTTCTTCCCGCCTTGGCAACCATCTGGGCCGACTCGAAGGTGGGCAGAAATATCAAGCGGTAGTGATCGGTCAGGAACGCTGCTACCTTGCGATGGCACTCGTCCACTAGGTTGTGTTGATCTTTTATTTGAGCCAAAAGAGAGCACTGACGAGATAGAGAAAACTCAAGAAGTTTCTTGCCAACTTGTCAAAACGAGAAAATAGATGCCGGTACTGCTTCAACTTATGAAAAAAAGCATTCGGTTAAATGCCTTTCTTTATATAAATGCTTGTCATAATACCGCTGCGTCTTTCTATTCCTTTTAGGCGGAATAACCGCTTGAGCTTCCCCTATCTTCTCAATCAACTTATCGGCATCATATCCTTTATCCCCAATTACTTTGGTATCCTCTCTCTGCCAGCCCTCTATCAATTCTTCCCCTTGAGTAATATCGTTCCTTTCTCCGCCAGTTATCCTCAATTCCAGCGGATTTCCCAACCCATCTACACTCACATGAATCTTGGTGCTGTATCCGCCTCGGCTTCTCCCCAAAGCTTGCTCCCCTTTTTTCCGGCAGCACAGGAGTGCGCTCGAACCATGGTTGAATCAATAATGAGATGCTCTAAATCAGGGTCGTCAATAAAATACTTGAACATCCGTTCCCACACTCCAAAACGACTCCACCGGTGGAATCTTTGATAGATGGTGTACCATTTGCCATATCCTTCTGGGAGGTAGCGCCAAGGAGCACCGGAACGGGCTATCCAAAGAACTGCTTCAATAAACTGTTTGCAGTTTGCTTCTTTCCCAATGTTAACTCTCTCTTCTGTCTGTAAAAAAGCCAATATCTTCTGCCATTTGTTTTCATCTAAAAAACCAACTTCATCCTCTTTCCTCCATAAATTATTCTCTCTATCTCAACATAAGATCAACACGACCTAGGACATTGAACCCACAACCAGAACCTTGAATACAGAAGGCCAGAAGGTTTTTCTCAGTAGCCCGTCTGTCTCAGCCTAAACTGAAACAACTATATCGCCACATGAGGCTTCGGCAAATGCGCTAGTGGAGCGGAGTCCTTTCGCCTACAGGTCTAGAGGCTTGTTTTGGCCGGAGCTGGGCTGCTCGCCATCCATTCTTCTCCTGAGTGGAAGGCGATTGGAGAACACCTCATGCTAGGCATTGCTAACGCGAACTGGCATTCCACTCATGGTGAAAGACGCCCGGCCTGTCGATGCGCTCAAAGGTGTGGGCCCCGAAGAAGTCCCGCTGGGCTTGGGTGAGGTTCTGGGGCAGGTTGGCGGTACGGTAGCTGTCGTAGTAGGCCAAGGAAGCGCTGATGGCCGGGAAAGTGCTCCGCACCACTGACGCGAACGGGATTCCCAAGGCAGCCGCTGTGGACACCACCCGCCGCCAGGATCCCTGCCGTTCCTGGAGGGCCTGCTTAAACTCCTCATCTGCCCAGTCTACGCGGGTGTAGTGTCTCTAGTATCGACGAAATCTTCAAGTAGAGCCAGTATAAGCTGCCTCGGTGAGGGAGGATTCCTGGTAAAGGCGGGTGGCAGGAGGAAATCCACAGGCGCTGCCATCTTTGTGGATCACTTTCTCTTCCCAGGGCAGGCGATAGGCCCCATTCACCAAATCCTGCATGTAGGTGTAGGGGCAATCTTGGGCTCCGCCTTTGACGGCCACATAGCCACGGTGTCCGAATTGATAAATGTTGTTTTCCACACCCCAATGGATGCGAGCTTCCCGCACCAAATCTGGGCGCACTTCGCCAGTAATGATTTCATCAGGGCGATGGGATCCCATGACCAGGGGGGTGCCATCAAAGTTGCAGATCATGCCCTCCCCCATAGAATCAAACGTGCCATCCGACCCACACATACACACCGAGGCCGTCACCATCAAATTGCAAAAGGCATTGGCCTGATTGGTAATTTGCCAACTGTGGCGAATGGGGGCAGTATATCCGGCAGTGCGCAACATAATCTCGGCCCCTTTGTAGGCACACTCGCGGGCCATTTCTGGAAACATGCCATCATGACAAATGATCAGGGCAATCTTTGAGCCATTCGGGCCATCACAGACAGGGATCCCTAAATTTCCCGGCTCCCAAGGTTCGACGGGAACCCAAGGATGCAGCTTGCGATAGTACAGTTGTAGGTTCCCTCGATTGTCGAGAATAATGCCGCTGTTATAGGGATTACCCTGCGGGTTGTATTCCATGATTGAGAAGCAGCCCCAAATATCGTTCTCTCGGCAGGCGGCACTGAAGGCAGCTACCTCTGGTCCATCCAGTCGGCACATGATCTCCGGATTAGTGTCCATCGACAGGCCGTGCAGAGAGTACTCCGGAAAGACCACCAAATCCATGCTGGGCATGCTGGGGCGAGCCTTCCCCACCATAGTGACTATCTTTTGGGTTTGCGCCGCCAGATCATCGGGAGTAACCACATTGGGTAGCTGCAGTTGCACCAGTCCCAATACAACACCGTTGGGAGTTTTATTCAGGCCACCGAGTCCACTCATGATCAAATCCTTTGCTGATGAAGATGGAATGGGTTAGAGAGTTAGTCGAATGGATTTAAGAACTTGTAAAAGCCGATGTATCGATTTGCTATCTAGCAATCCCAGCTTAGGTAGATAATGGTAGGTAATGGGTGAACCTTGCTGTAACAAGATAAATTGGTAGTCTTCTCCATTTGTAGCTAATCCCCAAACAAATTCTTGATTTTTTATTCCTTTGTAAGCATAGGTCAATAATTGGGCGATGGCCAGGCTTGTAGCTACTGTTCCTCCCTTGGTTTCTATCACGAGGATCCAAAAGCTCTCTCTTGCTCCTCTTCTAATGGCGAGTAAGTCTACACGACCTTTGATGGCAACTTGGCCTTCTTCCTCCTCAACGATAATATCGGCAATATTTTCTTCTAGATTAATTTTGATGTCGCTCGATAGAAAGCCTGCCAGTTTGAGAAGTGGAGAAACAAACAGAAATTTGACTTGCCCTTCATTCAGAGTGTCATCGGCCAGATAGCTAAAATACAATTCCTGGAGTTGGGTCAGCTCCTCAATCTCCCGTTCAGTCAAAGGGGGTAAGTCCAGTTTTTCCTCGAACTCTAAAGAATCTCCCCGACACAGCCCTAAGAGCTCGTGAACCTCTCTCAGAGTCAGGGTATTGGCAGGTCGGGTTTGTACAGCGGTCATAACCAGGGATCCCTAAATCGGGTTCACTTCGACTATAGCCAGTCGGCTACTTCCCGGTGCCCAAGGCCCCAGGCATGCCTGCCAGGGTTCGCCGCGGAGAACTGGTCAGGATCATGATCCCCAAGGTCAGCACGTAGGGAGCGGCATTCCACAGGTAGTAGTTGGACTGCACACCCACCGACTGCAAGGCTGGCCCAATCGCCTGAGCTCCGCCGAACAAAAAAGCAGCCAATAAACACTGCAACGGGTTCCACTTGGCAAAGATCACCAGGGCCACGGCCATCAAGCCTTGTCCGCTGGAAATGCGTTCTGTCCAACTGCCGGGGTAGTATAGGGACAGGTAAGCTCCTCCCACGGCTGCCAAGAAGCTGCCTGCCATGATGCACAGAGCCCTTACCTTGGGCACCGAGATCCCCATGGCCCGTGCTGCATCGGGGTTGTCGCCCACAGCCCGCACGAATAGGCCCCAACGAGTGGAGCGAAAGAACCAGTGCATGACAAAGGCCAGGAGGATCCCCAACAGCAGAAGTGGGCTCAGTTTTAGGGCAGCTTGAATGGCAGGACTGCTGCTCCAATTTCCCAACTCAAAGGCAGGTAGCCGGGGGGCTGCGGGCTGAATGAAGGGTTTGCCCAGGTAAAAGGCCATTCCACTGCCAAAGATGATCATAGCAATGCCCACCGCAACATCGTTAACCCGAGGTTGTTGGGCCAAAAAGGCGTGGATCCCTCCCAAGGCTAAACCGGCAAACCCGGCCACCAATACCCCTAACCAAGGCGCGACCACACTGCCTGCCGTGTTTTGGGTGAGGAAGGAGATGGCGTAGGCGCTCATTGCCCCCATCAACAGGGATCCCTCTAGGCCGAGGTTGATTTTGCCGCTTTTTTCCGTCAGACACTCCCCCAAGCTGACGAACAAAAAAGGCGCACTTCCCCGCAAGGTTCCGGCGATCACCGCCAAGGGGATCCCCCACCATCCTAGGGCTTCTGTTTCCATCTGAGTTTTTCTCCTGACCACTGAATTGGTTACTTGACCAAATCATTGCTACTTCGGGGGCCAGTTATCTAGGCTGGTTCTGAGGGTTCTCGATCCCGAAAAAAGTCGAAGCGCCCGTAGAGGGATTCGCTGTAGAGAATCAGCAAAAAGACAATGCCCTGAAACACCAACACAGTAGCATCCGGCAAATTGTGGGAGCGCTGCAAAATGCTGCCGCTGGCCAGGATCCCTCCCAGGAGGATAGCCATCGCCACTGCTGCGGCTGGGTTTTGTCGAGCGACAAAGGCCACCAGAACGCCGCTGTAGCCATAGCCCACAGTCAAGGACTCATTGGCCCGCCCGTGTACGGCAGCCACTTCTACCATGCCCGCCAAGCCGGCACAGGAGCCGGCCAGAAAGGTGATTAACAGTGTGAGTTTACCGACAGCAATCCCCACCATTCGGGCCACCTTTGGGTTACCCCCTATTATGCGCACCGAAAAACCCAACGTGGTGCGTTGAATCAACACATAGGCAACCAGGCAGGCAACGATGCCATAGACCAAGCCGAAGTGGATGCGGGTGCCCCATAGCCGACCCAACATGTTGGCCTCGTCAACGGCAAAGCTGGAGGGCTTGCTCAAGAAACTGGGATCCCGCAGCGGCCCCCCCACCCAATGGTTCATCAGGGCAATGGCAATGTAGTTCATCAACAGGCTGCTGATGGTTTCATTCACACCCCGGTAGTGGCGCAGTGCCCCCACCACCATGATCCACAGGCCACCGGCCACCATGCCCGCCAAGGCCATCAGGAAAACGACCACGGGTGGAGCCAGGGATCCCGCCCACAGCCCCATCGCCACAGCTGCCACCCCCCCCATCACCAGAGCTCCTTCATTGCCGATGATCACCAGCCCCATGCGGGCCGGCAGGATGGTACACAGGGAGGTGAGCATCAGGGGAGCCGCCCGTTGCAGAGTATTTTGCCAAGAGAACCAACTGCCGAAGGCAGCTCTGTAGATGGAGCCATAGACGGCGAAGGGATTTGCGCCGGCCATGGCACAAAACAAGCCGAAGATCAACAGCGAGGCCAACAAAGCCCCAAAGGGCAGTAGGATCGGCTCAAGGCTGGAGCGCCACCGCAGCGGAACCGAGCGGGAAACAGCAGAAGAGGTGGTAGCCATCAGCTAGAGATACTCCCGATCACGCCTTCCACCAGGTAGTCCATGGATTCCAGCTCGATTGCCCGCTGGCCGTATTCCACTCCGGCAGGGATCACCTCTTTGCCGGTATTGTCTTTGAGAGGGCCTTTGTAAATGACCAACGAGCCAGCTTGCAACTGGGCAAGGGCCGCTTCTCCAGCTTTTTTGGCCTCATCGCTGGCTGCCGATCCCCAGGGGGAAGTTTTAATGAATTTCTCTTTGATACCCCCCCGAATGAGGTGGGGGATCCCACCGTTCATCAGGGTTTTGCCCGCCTGGATGGCTTCGGCAAACTGGGTATAGACGCTTGTCCAGTCGTATTCAGCGCCCGTCAAATAGCCCTTGGGAGCCAGCGCCGCTTGGCTGGTGTTGTGACCACAGCTCATCAGACCTCGCCGCTCTGCTGTTTCGATAACGATTTTGGGACTGTCCACATGGCAGGTGAGCACATCGATGCCTTGGTCGGCCATGCTGTTGGCAGCTTCTGCCTCTTTGACAGGTAGAGCCCAATCTCCCGTAAAGATCACCTGAGTAGTGATGTTGGGGTTGACACTCTTGGCTCCTAAGGTAAAGCTGTTGATGTTGCGCAACACAATGGGAATGGGTTTGGCGGCGATAAACCCAAGGCGGTTGCTTTTGGTCATGGAACCGGCCAGCACCCCGTTGATGTAGTGGCCTTCATCCAAGTAGCCGAAGTAGCTACCGACGTTTTTCGGATGCACTCCCTCAATGTAAAGTCCACCGGCGTGAAAGAATTGTACCTCTGAATATTCCTTGGCTACCCGCAAGATATGGGGATCGTAGTAGCCAAAAGAAGTGGGAAAGAGTACCGTTGCCCCATCTTGCTCGATCATGGCCCGCATGGTTTCTTCCACGGCCACCGTTTCCGGCACATTTTCTTCTTCAACGGTTTTCACCCAAGTTAGGCTGGACAAGCCAACTTTTCCCTCTGCATGGGCCTGGTTCCAGCCAAAGTCATCTTTGGGGCCAACGTAAATAAAGCCGATAGTGATCTCTTTCTTGTTCTGGGCCTGGGCACGCCACAACTGTGAGGTCAAGGTGATGGCAGCGGCGGCAGCACCAGAGCGAAGGAGCTGCCTACGAGTGTACAGATGACGAAACAATGGCCGGCTCATGTTGAGAATCCTATTCGTGAATAAGCTTTCTGGAAAGACGAGACCCAGCAGACTCGGTGAGGTTCTGAACCTCTGCTGAACCCCTGGCAGCAACTACTGGATTTAATAGCCTCTATCGAGAAGTTTTGGTAGTCTAAATTACAGTTTTCTCGATTCAAAGTTTTGATGCTTCACTTTATGCTGGCAAAAGTCCTTCCCGCTCACCCAAAGTTCGGTTAGCCCGTTTTTGGCACTGATAACATTCTCAAGTCTGATGAGTTTTGCGAGTGGGTTTTATGGGTTTTCAATGGCAAGAGGGTGTTGTTCTGGCCGGCCCGGATCTGGTTCCCCATCGCTGCTCCCGCTTCGGGGTAGAACAAGACACCGTTACCTGCATGGAACTGGGGGATCCCATTGTTGGGTTGGAACAGAGATCCTGGGTGATTTTGCCGGCTTTCACCAACAGCCACACCCACATGGGGGATAGCTGTCTGCCGGATGGGGCGACAGGCCTGACTTTGGAAGAGGGGTTCTTCCGACCTGACGGCTACAAATATCGAGAGTTAGCCAAACAGTCGCCGCAACAGCACCTGGAACACATCGCCGCTCACCTGCGCTACATGGCGGCAACGGGCACCATCCGACACATCGATTTTCGCGAGCAGGGGGTCTACGGCTGCCAACTGTTGCGGGAAGCTGCAGCCCAAACCGGGATCCACTCAGTGATCTTGGGCCAGTTTGAGAGCCTCCCTTTCAGTGAGGAGCAATTGCGGCAAAATCGGGATCCCTTAAACCCCCAAGCCTATCAAGAATTGCAAGAGATTCTGGCAGTAGCAGATGGATTTTCCGAGAGCACCCTGAACGATTTGACGGAACCCGCCTGGCGGCAGATCCACGACCTGACCGAGAAAATAGGCAAGCTGCGGGCCATCCACTGTCTGGAAAATGAGGGGTATCGAGAGGTCAGTCTGGCCATCGCCGGACGGGGAGATTTGGAGCGTGCTCTTGATTTTTACCGTCCCCATTGGGTGATTCACGCAACGGTGGCCAACGCAGCGGAAATTCAATTGCTCTCCCGGCATCGGGTGAATGTCGTTTTGAACCCACGGGCCAATGCCAACTTGGGACTGCCTCTCCCGCCGATTGCCCGCCTGCTGGAGAGTGAGGCCAATCTCTTGCTAGGCACCGACAACGGACTTTTGAATAGCCCGAACCTTTTGGCAGAGCTGGATTTCACCTACAAAGTGGCCAAAAGCCAGTTTGGAGATGCGGTGCGCCCTGATCCAGTCGAGATTTTGAAGATGGTGACCAGCAACATCCGACATTTACGGCCTCTACTGGGATCCGATGTGTACGGCTATTTGGATGTGGGGCTGCCCGCCGATTTGGTGGTGCTGGACTTCACCCGTCCTCATTTGCGGGCCAGTCGTCATCTAATTGCGTCGATTCTCACTCGGGTTACCCCGGCAGATGTGGTGCTGACGATGCGGCAGGGCCAGGTACTGTGGCGGGATCCCCAGCGGGTCAACTGATGTCGAAGCTGCGACTGGGAAAAGCTGGTGAAATGCGATTATTCCTGTCTATTTCTGGAAGCGATGTAGGCTCGCCACCCCCCCCAAGCGGTGATGTCCAATTGCCCCTCACACAGGTAGGGTTCGGCTAGGATCCCCAGCACTTCCTCCCCTTCTGCCAAAAGAATGCGGCCCACTGACAAGCCTGGCGGCTCTTGCAAAAGGAGTTGACCCAACCCATGGGCAGGGATTTCCCAAATCTCCAGAGCAATTGCAGAACCGCCCTGGCAAACCCGTACCATGCCTGGATAAAGACCGTCGATGGACCAAAGCCGATAACAAGCGGCTGTTTGGGCTTCCCGCACAAAGCGACCCCCAATTTGCAGTAGGTTCTCATTGAGGGGTAGCCCCCGCATCAGGGTGCCATTCACGGCCAATTTAATGTCCATATCAAATCAAACAGATTCTCCCGCCTCCGGATCCCCGGCCAGAGAGGGATCCCAAGACCTCCTCATGCTACCCGTTGCTAACGGGAACAGGTGCTCCACTCATGGTGAAAGACGCCCGGCCTGTCGATGCGCTCAAAGGTGTGGGCCCCGAAGAAGTCCCGCTGGGCTTGGGTGAGGTTCTGGGGCAGGTTGGCGGTACGGTAGCTGTCGTAGTAGGCCAAGGAAGCGCTGATGGCCGGGATCGGGATCCCCAAGGCCGCCGCTGTGGCCACCACCCGCCGCCAGGATCCCTGCCGTTCCTGAATGGCCTGCTCGAACTCCTCATCCAAGAGCAGGTTCACCAGCTCTGGATCCCGTTTGTAGGCCGATTGGATCTCACCGAGGAAGCGGGCGCGGATGATACAGCCCCCTTTCCAAATCCGCGGAATCTCGCTGAAGGTGTAGACGTAGCCGTGGGCAACAGTGGCTCTTTTGAGCAGGGCCATCCCCTGCGCATAGGAGCAGATTTTGGAGCAGTAGAGGGCGGCGCGCAGATCTTGGATAAAGCAGTCGGGATCCCCTGCAAAAGTGGCGTCGGGCCCCTTCAACTGGGCAGAGGCAGCCACCCGTTCCTCTTTCATCGACGAGAGGATGCGAGCTTGCACCGCCGCTTCAATGGTGGGCACTGGTACCCCCAGATCTAGAGCGTCCTTGACTGTCCACAAACCGGTGCCTTTTTGCCCAGCCTTATCCAGAATGAGATCCACCAACGGCTTGCCGGTTTCCGGATCCAGGGTTTGGAAAATCTTGGCGGTAATTTCAATTAGGAAAGATTCCAGCTCTGTTTCATTCCAAGCCTGAAAAATCTCCTGCATCTGCGAGGCCGACAGCTTCAAAGCCCTGCGCATTAGGTCGTAGACCTCGGCGATCAGCTGCATATCGCCGTATTCGATGCCGTTGTGTACCATCTTCACGTAGTGCCCGCCCCCTTTGGGCCCCAGGTAGGTGACACAGGGGCCGTCTGGCACTTGAGCGGCAATTTTGGCCAAGATGGGCTCCAGTTGTTGGTAGGCCTCTGGGCTACAGCCGGGCATGAGGCTGGGGCCGTTCAGGGCGCCCTCTTCCCCGCCGCTCACCCCCATGCCGACAAAGTGGATCCCGGTGGGAGCTAGGGCTTCGGCACGGCGATCGGTGTCGGTGTAGAGGGAGTTGCCGCCGTCGATGATGATATCCCCCGGATCCAGCAGGGGTTTAAGCTCGTCAATCACCGCGTCTACCGGCGCACCCGCCTTGACCATGATCAAGAATTTGCGGGGCCGCTCCATCAGTTGCACCAATTCCGGCAGGCTGTAGGCGGGGGTGATCCGTTTGCCTTGGGCTCGCTCCCGCATGAACTGGTCGGTTTTGGAGCTGGTGCGGTTGTAGACGGCAACCGGGAAGCCATTGCGCTCGACGTTGAGGGCCAGGTTTTCCCCCATCACCGCTAGGCCAATCACCGCAAAGCTGGGCTTGCTCATGGTTGGGGCACTATCGACACCTCACCCAATCTAGAGGCCAATCTGACCGACGGGGCTCAGGGATCCTGTTTTCTTCACCTTTGCCGGCCCTGATTCAAGGGCAGCCCAAACTCTCACGGGTGGTTACGCCGGTTATCGGGTGGGATCCCTCAGCTCGCTCACACAACTGCCGCTTTGCCGCCCGATCCACATAGGCTTCGCTGAAATCGGCGCCGGCAATCTGCGCTCCTTGCCAAACCGCCCGTGCGGCAATGGCTCCCGTGAGCTTGGCCCTTCTGAGAGCCTATCCGAATACCTCGTCGTCACGTCACGACGGATGAAATCCATCACCGGATGCAAGCCGATGGAGTCGAGGCACGGCACCGTCGTGCCCCGACGGGTGCACCCCGACGAGTGGTGAATGGGATGGGCGCATGATCAACAACCCCCATTGTCCATCGATGCATCCCGTGCTCGTCGTATCATCGGGGAGGGCAGTGCGCGAACCGCCCCTCCGCTATCGGCAGATATGGGTGCGTTGCGTCGTCAAGCCACCCATGCATAGTCTTGATCAGTGATCACCGTTGGGGGCAATGGGCACCACGTTGGTTATTCGGTCGTCGTTACCCCCAGCATCGCTTCGTTCCAATCACCGCACGGGGAAGAGACGAGATTCGCTGACCTTCATCTTCCACACCAGGATGTTTCGGATAGGCTCTTAGAGATTCTCTGCCCGATACCCAAAAACCTCATCCAGCCAATCAAAGACTACTTGCTGCATCAGGCCCAGATTATTGATCTGGCAGTGAGCATCTGCACCGTCGGCGGCAACGAAGACGCGAAAGGCTTTAGGGCATCGGAGAGCGTTGTAAAACTCGCGAGCCTGCATCATTTGTGCTTCTGACTCTCCTTCGCCAACCATACACAATACCGGACATGTAATCTCTTCTATCCTTTCAACTCGTGCTTGTCGCGCCATTTCTAACGCTTCAGAAATTGTGCTTACTCCGGCTTGCCAGCAGAACTTCTCTAATGCAATACCGGGCAGGGGGTTTCTAAGACCTGCCAGCCTGGTAAGGGTGTTCCTGAAAAAACCGGGAGTTTTGAGGAGTACCGACGGAATTTCGGCCATGACAAGTTGGTAAATATCTATGATGGGAGCACTGGCTATGCAGGCTTTGATACGTTTCTCAAATGGAAGAGCGCGTGATACCATGTAGCCCCCACCACTGATTCCAAACAAAGCCAACCGTTCAGCGTCGACCTCTGGTCGAGTAAGTGTATAATCGACGACGGTTTTGATCGGCACTTCAGTATTGGTTCGGAAAAATAAACCATCGAAGGGGGTTCTTCCCTGACCGGGCAAGTCTACCAGGAGGATGTGATACTTCCGGCGTATTCCTGCCGGGCCTATCCAGAAGTAGAGTTCTTCTGCGCATGTTTCGCCACCGCCTATCATGATCAACGTTGGTGCTTTCCGATTCTCATTATGCCCGCACAGAAAGTAACCCGGCAGAACTTTGCCCGCGAACGGGATCTGGATCGGTTCGATAGGCGGCTTGCATTGAGCGGCTGCTTGCCGAAAACACCATTGTGCTTTTTGCCATCCCTCTCGCAGTCGTTGATCTTGCGGGCGAACGAAGATGGCTGCCATCTGATGATAGGTAAAGGCGCGCAGGTAGGCTTCACGTGCACTAACCCGATGCCCGTTTGCCAGTGCCTGTGTCGCCTGCGATTCGACGCGACGGGCCATTTCTGACCAGGCCTTGTACCAGCTTTCGGGATCACCATCTTTAATTTGGGAAGCAGTGTAGAAGCACTCGCCAAGTGCCGAACCACCTTCGTTTTGGTGAGCAAGAATCCAGGCAAAATAGAAATCCATATCGTCATTCCGAAACCGGATTCGCTGTTTGCTTCGCTGCCATAGTTTCTCTTTATTCATAACTGTTTATCCTTGAATTGGAAGAATCTTTCGCGGACTAACGGATTGTGCTGCCCTTGAATGGCGAAGGTGGTGGAGTGAGGCTAGGTGTAAGCCTGTATTAGCCGATTTTCCCCTTGCCCACTGAGAACTGGGATCATTGCGTTGCAGCAGAGACAGCCCTCATCCGCCGTAGGTTACATTCCGCTCGGTGGTGCGAAATTGCAGGATCGTCAGCCCCACCACAATGAGAAACAGGACGATGGATTGCGCGGCAGCCCTACCCAAATTGCCTGAAGACACTCCGATTTTGTAGATCTCGTAGATCAACACCGAGGTGGATCCGGAAGGGCCCCCAGCAGTCAGCAAGTCAATGGTGCCAAAGATATCGAAAAACGCATAGGTCATGTTGGTAATCACCAAAAAGAAGGTGATGGGAGAAAGCAGCGGTAGGGTGATGGCAAAAAAGCGACGCACTGCCCCGGCCCCGTCGATGGCAGCCGCTTCCAGCAAATCCTTGGGCAGGTTTTGCAGGCCGGCAAGGTAAAACAAAATGTTGTAGCCCATCTGCTTCCAAACGCTAGCAAAGATCACCACCCAGGGGGCCAAGTTGGGATCGCTGAGCCAGTTTAAACGGGGGATCCCCACCAGGCCCAGCAAATGGTTGGCCACCCCTCCCAAGGGGTTGAACATGATAAAGAAGATGATCCCGGCCACCGCTGGAGAGATGGCGTAGGGCCAGATCAGCAACACCCGATAAATCGCCGCCCCTCGAATCGGCTGATAGGCCAGCGTGGCAATCAACAGGGATCCGCTCAACCCCAGCACCACAATGGCCGCCGAAATGGCAAAGGTAATCCCCAGGCTGCGCAGATAGGTGGAATCCGTCAGCAAAGCGGTAAAGTTATCCACACAGACGAAGCGGCTGCGCGGCGCCCCCACAAACGTGAGCAGGGTGGAAAGGCGGAAGGTATCCAGCCCTGGGTAGTAGAGAAACACCACCAAGATCGTGAAGGTGGGCAACAAGAGCAGCCACGCCAGCCACCACTGCTTAAAGATGCCCCTCTCCTGAACAGCTGGGCCGGGGATCCCCAGGCGGCGCTCCTGCTCCTTCTGCGTCCACGCCAACAGCGGCCAGAGGGGAATGGCCATGCCCGCCAGCACCAGCCCCACGCCAAAGGCCATGTCGATGGCCTTGCGCTCCGGCTCAAAAGTGCAAAAATCCAGGGGCGCCATAAAAATCAGGGATCCCAGCCCTCCTGCTAGGCCCCCCAGCACTGCCCCCACCGGCACAGGCCACTCGATGCGTCGAAAACGGAGCCCCATCCAGAGGGATCCCAGCAACCCTGCCAACAGCGGCACCAACACTTGGACGAATCCCAACATGCCTCTCACCTCGGCTTTGCTCTTCACAAGAGCCTCGTCAAAACCCAAAAAGGGGCAGGCTGCCGCCCACCCCCATCCCTCAATGACACCGTCAGCCCATCGACATCCAGGTTACTGGTAGAGGGAGTTGTACTCGGCTAGAAGGCGGTTGGCCTCCTGGTTGGCCTTGGCCATAGCCTGGGCTGGATCCCCGCCCTTCACCATGAGATCCTCCATGGTTTGGGTTACCACGTTGCGAATCTCAGGGAAGGCCCCCAGCAGCGCCCCACGGGTGGCAGGGGTCACTTTGGAATTATTAATTTGGTCGCTGGCGGTGAAGAAGTTGGGGTTTTCCTTGAACCAGCCCTTCGACTCCAGTAAAGCTACCGAGCTTTTCCGAATGGGCAAGTAGCCGGTCACTTGGTGCCACTCGGCAGCATTTTCGGTGTTGTTCAGCCACAACATGAAGGTCAGCGCCCCCTCTTCCACCTCTTTGGGCAGATCCTTCACCAACCAGAGGCTGGCTCCCCCGATCAAGTTGCCTGTCCAACCCTTGTCGGCGTTGTAGGGCATGCGGGTGGTGACCAGCTCGATGTTGTTCTGCTTGGCGGCATTGGTGATGTTGGCGGCATCGGCGCTGCTGGTGATGGCCATGGCGACGGTACCGGTCTGGATGGCCTGCTCTGTGGCTGCCCAATCCCGCTGCTTGCCGCTGTAGATGTAGTAGCCTTTGTCATGCATCCCTTTCCACCAGGTGGCGATGGCAATTGAGGGCTCCGAGTCCAAAAAGACCTGGGTGGCACGGGCGGCACGGCCATTGTCGTTGTTGGCCAAGAGGGCATTTTGCTGGGCCATCCATTGCTCGTAGAACCAACCGTGGTTGGGCCAAGTGACGCAGCCCTGCGGCGCATCGGGAAGCGCCATGATCTTCTGACAGGCAGCCTCTAGCTCCTGCCAGGTGGCCGGCGGCTTTTCGATCCCTGCCTTCTTCAAGATGGCCGTGTTGGAGTAGAGAATGGGGCTGGAGCTGTTCCAGGGCATGGACGTAAATTTGCCATCCAGGGTGTAGTAGCTCACCACCGGCTCAATAAAATCGTCGAAATTCACCGGGATCCCGTTCACTTCGGTGCGATTGCCCAGAGCATCGGCAATGGACTTGAAGT
Organism: Thermostichus sp. MS-CIW-36; assembly: GCF_054059035.1. Classification (NCBI taxonomy): domain Bacteria; kingdom Bacillati; phylum Cyanobacteriota; class Cyanophyceae; order Thermostichales; family Thermostichaceae; genus Thermostichus; species Thermostichus sp. MS-CIW-36. The sequence continues at coordinate 2,138 of NZ_JBSSBR010000023.1, read as the reverse complement.
AACCAAAATCCCGTGCCCGCTGGGTGCCCACCTCAAACCACTGCACCACCGAAGGAGCAGCATTTTGTTGAATGGCCAGGTCGGTGGCTTGCTGAATTTCTTCGTAGTTGCCGTAGCCTTCGACCTTAACTTTGTATTGAGGAAATTGTTTGTTGAACTCTGCCGCTTTTTCGCGGGCCCAATCCAGGCGGTTGTCGGTAAAGGCAATCCAAACTTTGACTTCGGCAGGAGACTGAGCAAAGCTGTCGGCAGCCAGAAGAGCAGCAGCAGACGCAGCCACCAGGCCAGCCGCAACAGCCAGGAAAGTACGACGGGTATTCATAGAAAAATGCAGTCGCATTCGCTAAAGGCACCTCTGAGATTACAGCACCGACATTAAGAGCAGGTTATGTCTGGCGGGATCCCCTCGGGAGGTGAACCCTCAGGCCGAAGTCAGAGCCAGATGAGGTGAGCACCTAGCCTGGGTCATGATTGGCAATTTCTCAAGGGGTCTCGAAAAATGAGAATGAAAATGAAAACCGCAAGCTTTTGCCTGTTATTGGTTACTGCCCTCCTGATGGCGCTTGCTCCCTTTGCGCAGGCTCGCCCCCGTCAACGCACTCGCACAGCCACCACGCCAACGGCTGGATCCCTGACCCCGAGCGGTGAGCGCACCTTCACTCACTCCGGCACCTACACTCGCACCGGGCCAAGTGGCAGATCGGGTAGTGGCACCTATTCCGGCCAGGGATCCCGGCAATTCATTCCCGGTCAGGGGGTGGAAGGAGACTATTCCGGCCAAGTCACTACCCAACAAGGTCAGACCTGGAACCTGAACCATCAGCACACCACCACCCGCACGAATGAGGGCTGGCAACGGCAGGGCAGCACCACGGTGCACAATGCCCAGGGCGAGACGGTAGGCAGCAGCTCAAGCCTTACTGAGGGCCAAGCGGGGCAAGGCTGGCAGCGCAGCGGCCAATTCAGCAATGCCCGCGACCAAACCTACACCACCGAGTCGAGCAGCACACCGACCGGGCCAGGACACTGGCAGCGGGAAACTCGCGTCTTCAATGCCCAAGGGGATCTGCTCGGTGGCTCTGATACCGATGTGCAGTACCGATTTGTGCCAGGACAAGGCTGGGTGAAAACAGTAGAAGGCAAGACTCTAAAGGGTCAACCGATCCGCCGCACCACCACGATCGGCCCCAACCTGTGAAGAAGAATCTGAAGGGCACTTTAAGGGATCCCTTAGGATTTTGTGGGAGGAAGCGGGCGGACGGAATCGAACCGACAACAGCAGTTTGGAAGACTGCGGTTTTACCATTAAACTACGCCCGCACGGGCATTCAGCGATGCTGAATATCTATGGTAGCATCTCTCGGCGGTGCCCCTTCCCACTCAGAGTTTGGAGAAAAATCCATCTCCATCAGCGGGACAGACTTCTCCGGTAGGCTGGGCTTACTTGCTCTGGAGATCTTTCTGGCGTTTCCTTTGCCATTGGCGAAACTCTTTCTCGTAGCGTTCACCCTCCGTTTGGTAGGCGTTCCAGCCCTTGAGGGCAACGGTCAAGCCCCACCCCATGAGGATAAACAGCGACCAAGATAGCCCTCCACCGGAGAGCCAGTCTAAGCCCAGCAAAAAGCTGTTGACAATTCCATAGCGGCCCAGCAGTTGGTAAAACTGCCGACGGCGGTAGCGCTGAAATTCTCGGTGTTGGCTGTTCAGCTCTTGCCAGGCCTTCCATTCCTGCTCGGCCAAGTCCAGCTCTTGGGGGGAGATCCCCAGTTCGGCAGCCATCTCCTGCAGTTGGGAGCGGGTGAACTCGCCCAGGCGTGGCTGGCGGGCAATGGCCCGCTGGAGGATCTGCTGCACGTCCTCTTGGCTGTACCGGGATCCCGACATTTGGCTGGCTGATATTCAACTTTGTAAACCTTATAATCCCCTAGTCTAGGCTAGCCGGATCTTGGGCCTTATGAAGCGCCGTATGAAGCGCCGTCTGCTGCGGGATCCCAGCCGGCAAATCTCAACTCGAATGTCAAATCGCACTAATCGCAGTCACCGAAAAAACTGGGTCTGAAGCCCCGCCCTTGAGGCCTACGGCCCGCTGACGCGACAGGGCGGCTTTCATGTGTGTACAATACAACCCATGAAACAGA
>NZ_JBSSBR010000022.1:0-51349 GCF_054059035.1 Thermostichus sp. MS-CIW-36 | reverse complement strand
CAGTTGCGCGCTTCCGCCTCAGGTGTTCTTCCCGATCTCTACGCATTTCACCGCTACACCGGGAATTCCCGCAACCCCTACCTCACTCTAGCCGGCCAGTTTCCAGGGCCCCCCCACAGTTGAGCTGTGGCCTTTGACCCCAGACTTGGCCAGCCGCCTACGTACCCTTTACGCCCAATAATTCCGGATAACGCTTGCCTCCTCCGTCTTACCGCGGCTGCTGGCACGGAGTTAGCCGAGGCTTATTCCTGGGGTACCGTCAGCTTTCGTCCCCCAGAAAAGAGGTTTACAACCCAAGGGCCTTCCTCCCTCACGCGGTATTGCTCCGTCAGGCTTGCGCCCATTGCGGAAAATTCCCCACTGCTGCCTCCCGTAGGAGTCTGGGCCGTGTCTCAGTCCCAGTGTGGCGGGCCATCCTCTCAGACCCGCTACGGATCGTCGCCTTGGTAGGCCATTACCCCACCAACTAGCTAATCCGACGCAGGCTCATCCTCAGGTGGATTGCTCCTTTCAGCTTCCGCCTGTATGGGGTATTAGCAGCCGTTTCCAGCTGTTATCCCCCGCCTGAGGGTAGATTCCTACGTGTTACTCACCCGTCCGCCACTGACACCCGAAGGTGTCCGTGCGACTTGCATGTGTTAAGCATACCGCCAGCGTTCATCCTGAGCCAGGATCAAACTCTCCGTGTCAATTCAAGAGCTTGTCTCTGGAAAAATGGAAACTTGACAGGGTTGAATATGCAGCCACCAGCCGACTCAGGGAGCCTGCTGTGCTGCTTGGCGATGGTTGACTGAACGAGTTACTTGTCAAGGTTCTGGGGCGCCGGGGCTGGGTGGCCTTGTGGCGCTTTACTACCCTATCCCCACCCCCACCACCCCGTCAAGATATCCAACCCAAAATTTTTTGAAGCCAGAAGGGATCCGGATCCACCGTTAGACTGTTGAAGTGAGCTCAGATTGGGTTAGACGGGTCTATGGGGATTGTGATTGGGGCTGTTGCTCCTGACTTTAGCTTGCCTGCGGTGGGGAAAGGGATCCAAAAGGGAGCCCAGATTTCACTGGCGGCCTACCGGGGCAAGAGCAAGGTGTTGCTGGCCTTTTACCCGGCGGATTTTTCCCCGGTATGCACGAGCGAGATGCGTTGCTTTCGGGAGGATTGGGAAGCTTTCCGGGCCGCGGGCTGCGAGATCTTGGGGATCAGCAGCGATCCCCTCTCCAGGCACCAAGCCTTTGCCGAGCAGCTTAAGCTGGAGTTTCCTTTGCTGAGCGATGTGGACAGAACCGTGAGCCAGCAGTACGGGGTGGACAGCCTGCTGGGGACGCGGCGGGCCTATTTTTTGGTGGATAGCCAAGGGATCCTACGCTACCAGCATGTGGAGTGGCTGCCCTTGTTCAAGCGAGACAACCGGGAGCTGCTGGAGGCCGTGAGGGCGATTAGGTGACATACTCCCATCACTGACCCTACAGGTACAGCGTGGGCTTCGCGCTTCATCGGGGAGCTACTGCAAGAACCCTCCACGCGCAGACACGGGATGTCCCACCGCGTAGCTGTACCAGATTCCGGCAACGCCGTTTTGTACAGCCATGTTGATTATGGCACAGGATATATACGCCTTTCATCCCGACCCTCCTGCTGTTGCAGAGAGTGCGGGGCTTCCCGGCGGTTTAGCTAAACGGGGGATCCTCTGGGGTGGGCCAGAGAACCCGTTGCGGCTGTCCGGTGTCCGGTAGGGAGAGGGGAGTGTGGCCAAGGAGCTCCAGAAGCCAGCTACGCTGGGGCGGGCTCCAGTTGCCCTGGCGGGCCTCGATCTCCAGAATGAGCTGGCCATTTTGCTGTCGCAAGCGGAGGAGGGTGGTGGCCCAGGCTCCTGCTCGATGGGCGAGGGTTTCCCCGTCGTCTTCGTAGAGGGTGAAGCTGCCGTTGCCGGGGTAGAGTTTGAGGTGCGGTTGGTCACGGCGCAGGTGGGCGGTGGACGGGCAGGGGGGAGCTAAAGGCAGAACGGAGCCACCCCGCACAAACAGCGGCAGTTGTTCGAGAGGGGCAGGGACGAGAATGTAGCGGGGGCCGGTGTGGGCCTGACCTGTCCACCAATCAAACCAAGTGCCCTGGGGTAGGTAAACAGCGCGGCACCGCACGCCAGGCCGAACCACAGGGGCAGCTAGGAGGGCGGATCCCAGCATGGCTTGATCTGAGATCTCGTAGGTTTGCGGATCGTCGGGAAACTCGTAGAGAAGGGGGCGCAAGATGGGGGACCCGGTTTGGCTGGACTCCCAAAAGAGGCTGTAGAGGTAGGGCAGCAGCTGGTAACGCAACTGAATGGCCTGCCGGCAGATGGCTTCAATCTCTGGGCCAAAGCTCCAGGGCTCGTGGGGGCGGGTGCCCAGGGCGCTGTGGCCGCGCATGAGGGGGTAAAGAATTCCCATTTGCATCCAACGGGCAAACAGCTCGGGAGTGGCATTGCCACCGAAGCCGCCGATGTCCGCGCCGACAAAGCTAACTCCCGACAGGCCCAGGTTTAGGAGCATGGGCAGGGACATCTCCAGGTGTTCCCAGGAGGATTGGTTGTCGCCTGTCCAGACGGCAGCCCAGCGCTGGATCCCAGCAAAGCCGGAGCGAGTCAGCACGAAGGGGCGCCGGTTGGGGTTGAGCTGTTCCAAGCCTTCACGGGAAGCGCGTGTCATCAGCAGGCCGTACAGGTTGTGAACTTCGGCGTGGGTGGTGGGTTCGTCGGGTGGGCCTTGGGGGGCATCGAGGGGGATATCGACGATCTGGCCGCCGTCTCCAAAGGGGCGGTCGTTGAGGGCCGGCTCGTTCATGTCGTTCCAGATGCCATCCACACCGGCTTGGGTGAGAACCCGTTGCCAGGATCCCCACCACTGCCGCACTCCGGGGCGCAAGAAGTCGGGAAAGAGGACTTTGCCTGGCCAAACGTAGCCATGGAAGAGGTGGCCGTCGGCGCGGCGGATAAAGAAATCCTGGGCCAAGCCCTCGTCGAAGACGGCGTAGTCGGCTTCGGGCTCGAACTTGACGCCGGGATCCACAATGGCTACCACCCGGAAGCCAGCCTCGTGGAGTTGGGCCATGAGCCGGGCCGGTTCGGGGAAGCGGCGGGGATCCCAGGTGAAGACGCGGTAGCCGCGCATGTAGTCGATATCCAAGTAAATGACGTCGCAGGGGATCTGCCGCTGGCGAAATTGCTGCGCAACGGTTTGAACCTGGGCGGCGCTGGCGTAGCTCCAGCGGCACTGTTGGTAGCCCAAGGCCCAGAGGGGAGGAAGGGGAGGCCGCCCAGTGAGTTGGGTGTAGGTCTCGAGCACCAAGGCCGGGGTGGGGCCGTAGATCAGGTAGTAATCCAGCTCGGGGGCGCGCACCTCGATGGCCCACTGCTCGGGATCGATCTGGCCCAGGTCGAACTGGCTCCAGTGGGTGCAGTGCAGGAAGAGCCCGTAGCAGAGGTTGGGGCGAAGAAACAGGGCGAAGGGAATGGCCTGGTAGAGATTGTCGCTGTGGGCGTCGTAGTTCCAGCAGTCGCGAGTCCAGTGGCTGTAGCGCCGACCCCGTTTGTTGAGTAGCCCCGCCCGTTCCCCTAGGCCACAGATGTGCTCGGCAGGGTGGAGGTGTTTGCAGAGGCGGATCCCGTCGGATCCCCAGGTAAGCCCAGAGGAGACATCGGCGCAAAACTCTTGCCCTTGAGAGTCTTGAAAACTGAACCGGAGGGGATCCCGATCGATCTGAACTTGCACCTGGGAGGTGGACAGGTGGATTTGGGCAGGGCTTTCCTGCAGTTGAAAGGAAGTCGGGGGCCACTCTTCATCGGCTGGAGCCACATCCCAGGAACGACGGGGCAAAAACGCTCCGCTGGGGCTAAAGCGCAGCCGAAACAGACGGGGGGTGAGCACCTGCATAGACCAGCGGCCCTGGGCACAGATGAGGTGGATCCCTCTGGAGTGGGGCTGGAGCTGCTGCAGGGATCCGCAGGTTGGCCTTTGGGGTGGGCGGGCGGGGGATTGGCCGTTCGCGCCCGCGGGATCGAGTCCCAAGATCTCGCCAGGTTCCAGCATGCTTTGGAGACAGATTGCTGCTCTCAAGGCTAGCCTATGGCCAGGAGGGGACAGGGGGTTGCCCACTCTGGTCCGCAGTGGGTTTTACCCTCATCGGTACCCCTCTCCAGAAGAGCAGCGGCAATAATCGGTTAGCTCAGATCCCAGAATCCATCGCGAAAACGAGGCGGCAATGGCCATGAGGATCCCGGCGATCAAGCTTCTCTCCTCACTGCTGCTTTTTGGGGGGGTGTCCGTCCCCGCTGTCGTGGCGGCCTACCCGGTCAGCCCGGAGATGGTGATGACCCTGCAACAGGGGGATCATGCCCAAGCCTTGCCCAGGGCCAGAACGGAGCAAGCGTTTCGGGTGGTTACTTTGGCCCAGGGTTTGGAGCACCCTTGGGGGATGGCCTTTTTGCCGGATGGAACTCTCTTGGTTACCGAACGCCCAGGGCGGCTGCGCCGAGTTACCCCCCAGGGATTGGATCCCCAGCCCATAGCCGGTGTGCCCGAGGTGTTTGCCCAGGGGCAGGGGGGCCTGCTGGACATCGCCTTGCACCCCAACCATGCAGAGAACGGCTGGATTTATCTGTCTTATGCAGCGCCTGGGCCCGGTGGGGGAGGCACGCGGGTGGCGCGAGCCCGTCTGGGGGAAGGGGGCCTACAGGATCTGGAAGTGATTTTTGATATGGAGCGCAAAACCCCTGCCTGGCAGCACTTTGGCTCCCGTTTGGTCTTTGACGAAGAAGGATTCCTCTACATCAGCACCGGAGACCGGGGAGAACGGGATCGAGCCCAAGATTTGGGGGATTCTGCCGGTAAAGTGTTGCGCATTACGGATGCGGGCGGGATCTCGGCGGACAACCCATTTGTCGGCCAAGCAGGGGCTTTGCCGGAAACTTTTACCTATGGCCACCGCAACATTCAGGGAATGGCCCGCCACCCTGAAACAGGGGCAATTTGGTCCCATGAACATGGGCCGCAGGGTGGGGACGAGATCAACATCTTGGCCCCCGGCGTCAACTACGGCTGGCCCCTAATCACCCACGGTCGAGAATATACGGGAGAACCCGTCGGCCAAGGACTGGCGGCAGCTCCCGGCTTGGCTTCCCCTCTGCTGCACTGGACGCCCTCTATCGCTCCTTCTGGCATGACTTTCTACACAGGGGAGGCTTTCCCAGAATGGCGGGGCAACCTATTTGTGGGGGCGCTGGCCGGGCAACACTTGGCCCGTCTGGTACTGGATGGAGAGCGCGTGGTGGCAGAAGAGCGTCTCTTAGAGGGGGCGGTGGGCCGCATTCGCGATGTGCGGCAGGGGCCGGATGGACTCCTTTACCTGTTGACGGACGCCCCGAATGGATCCCTGCTGCGCCTGGAGCCAGCACCCTGAAGGCATCGGCTTAGGAGATGACGGAAACTATCCTGCTCCCGCTGGGCAGCTCTTTGGCGGGACAGGGACTTTCCCCAGAGTAGGGCCTGGGAACTCAAAAGCTGAGGCTCTCCCAGGAGACGTTAATGTCTTCCAAAAGCAGCGACTTGTTGTAAATCTGCAGGATGATCAACAGGAAGACGGCAAATAGGGCCATGAAGACCGCCATCAGGGGCGTGGTGCCCCAGCCGGGAGCCACTTTACCGTATTCCGAGTTGAGGGGACGCAGCAGATCGCCCAGTCTGGTACGAATGGCCATAGGTTCTCGCAGTAAGTTAGGAACAGAACACATTGATGAAGTCGAAGATGACCAACCCGGGCGGTGGATCCTTGGTGCTCGGCACCGCCCAGACAGCCACCCCATTAAAATCACGCTATCAGAATCTGGCCAACCCCTTTTGCCTTGAGCAATGAATTGTAAACTTGTGTAATACTGTAGTCGAACGCTCTCAGGATCTGAGGACTCAGACTTAGATATGGAACCCACCTTTTCCCTAATTGTGGCGATTGCGGCAGTCACCATCTGCATCACCGCGTTTGCCATCTACACGGCCTTTGGCCCCCCTTCCAAGGACTTGCAGGATCCCTACGAGATGCACGAGGATTAAAGCTTGTCGTTGGGATATCTGGGTAAATGTCTGCTCGGCTGATCCCCCGTCTCTCCTTTCACAAGTACCAGGGGTTGGGGAACGATTTTATCTTGGTGGACAACCGCTGGCAGTCTCAACCCTGCTTGAGCCCGGAAGAGGCCGTCGCCCTTTGCAATCGCCGCTTTGGGGTAGGAGCCGATGGGGTTATTTTCCTGCTGCCAGGGCAGGAGGGGGCAGATTTCAGCATGCGCCTCTTCAACAGCGACGGTTCCGAGGCGGAGATGTGCGGCAATGGGATCCGCTGTTTGGCCCGCTTTCTGCAGGACTTGGGGATCCCAGGTCGGGATGGCGCCTACCAGATCCACACCTTGGCGGGGCGAATCGTGCCGCAGGTGCGAGCAGATGGGCTGGTCACAGTGGACATGGGGATCCCTCGCCTTTTGGCCAAGCAAATCCCCACCACCTTGGCCGAACCGGATGAGAAGGTCATTCGGCAGCCGCTTGCAGTGGCCGGGCGAGAGTGGCGGGTGACGGCGGTGAGCATGGGCAACCCCCATTGTGTGGTCTTCCTGGAAGGAGAGGGATCCCTGGAGGAGCTGGACTTGGCAGCTGTGGGCCCCCTGTTTGAGCATCATCCGGCCTTTCCTGAGCGCACCAACACCGAATTTGTGCAGGTGCTCAGCCCGACTCGTTTGCGCTTGCGGGTTTGGGAACGGGGAGCAGGGGCAACGCTGGCTTGTGGGACGGGTGCCTGTGCCACTTTGGTGGCTGCTGTCTTGGAAGAGCGGGCAGAACCGCAAGCTACGGTGGAACTGCCGGGAGGAAATCTGGAAATTCGCTGGGATCCGAGCACACAGCACGTGTGGATGACCGGCCCTGCCCTGCACGTCTTCAGCGGCACCACTGCCGGTTGAGAACTAGGCTCCCAGACCCAACAGGAGGATGGCCAGCAGGCCGAGGATCCCATAGGCAACGCTCCAGCCCTGCCGCCAGATCAGCGCCACTGCCAGGCCCAATAAGACCAAGCTCAAGCCCAGGCCAAGGCGGAGAAATAGAGGGTGTACAAACTGGCTGAGGGAGCGTTTGAGCCAGGGGAAGATCACCCCCAAGGCGAAGGCCAGTCCTACGGGGATCCAATCGATCCAACCTGTCTGCTCCCAGCCCCCCAACAGGTAAAAGCCGCCCAGACAAAGGCCCAGGCAGAAAAACAGCACCCGCATACCGGGATAGTCTTGTCGATAGTTGAAAGCAAGGCTTCGGAGCTCCTTGGGGTGGGCCAGGACCAATGGCTCTACAGCAAAGCTTTCGCTCCACTCCGGCGCTTCTTCAGTTTGTCCGCGGCACCAAAGGTAAACGTTGACCTTGCGCAACCCCTGCAGCAGAGAGGCCTCCACTGCACTGCGCACCACCTCCATCACCTGCAGGGTATCCACCACATCGCCCGGCAGCCGTTCCAGCAGCACGTTGAGAACAGGCCCCTTCAGCTCGGCTCGGCCAAACAGCCGCAAGTCGGCAAGCTTGTAATCGAGGATTTGGTTCAAGATTTTGAGCTGGCGGCGCATGGGATCCCGCGAACAGAGAGCCGTCGTTCGACCGGTTGACTTCAAGCTTCAACATGACCGGTATGACCAGTTTAATGGCTTGGGCCAGAGCAGCAGAGGAGAGGCGTTGCCGGTGTGAAAGGGAAGTGGGACTATCCCATGAGGGTGCGAATGCACCGGCGAATGCTGAGGTTGGATTGCTCCAAGTCGGCAAATCCGCTCAGAAGAGTTCCCTGGCCGTCCAACAGCAACAAAACAGCCTGGCGGCGAAAATTGATCCCAGGCAAAGCTGCAGCGGCTATTTCTTGCAGCTTCTGGATGGTTGCTCCCTCAAAATCGACCGAGACATACACAAACGGAGAAACCAGGCGGGGATCCGTCGGTACACTCTCCCGGATGGCCTGCAAAACCAAGTGGCGCACCAGCAGCAGCCCCCTGCCATCCACCAGCACGATCTGGCGCAGCCGAGGGTTTTGCCCAAACTCCAGGGCCAAACTTTTGGAGAGGGCTTCCGATTGCGAGCGGGTTTGGCTGTTGGTCAAGATCAACGCTTGAATGCCCTCATACCGACTTAGGTCAAGCCGATCCCCAGAAACGCTTTCCACCTTGAGGTCAAGAGATGTTTTGGGGTTGCCGTTGCTGGGGCAGTTGTCAGCTTGGGCGGGATCGAACGCACCTTGAGAAAGCAGGGCAAGGGTGGCAAACCCCAAAGCCACAAGTCTCTTTTGAACGCAAAGCCAGCAGCGGTTAGCCGGGGCACAGCAGCAGGACAGCACTCGGTTCATGGCGGGGAGCTCTGGAGCGGGCCGGCCAAATCTTAACCGATCTTCATCTTTGGTGCTCCAAAATGCCCTCTGGGCTTCTCATCCCCATTGGGTTGGTGCCCATAATGGAAGGCAGTTTCTGGTTTGCTGGCCATGACTCACGCCTCTTTGCTGGATGCCCTCAACCCTTCTCAACGCCAAGCGGTGCAACACTTTTGTGGCCCGCTGCTGGTGGTGGCGGGGGCAGGTTCCGGCAAGACGCGCGCCCTCACCCACCGCATTGCCTACCTGGTTCGCCACTATCGGGTGGATCCAGGAGAAATTTTGGCCGTGACCTTCACCAACAAGGCCGCCCGTGAGATGAAAGAGCGCATTGAGCAGCTCTTTGCCGAACAAGAAGCTCAAGAACAATTTGGGATCCCCTTAGAGGAATTGGAGCCGGCCCAGGCAACGCGACTAAAATCTGCTGTTTACCACCGCTGGATTAAGCCTCTTTGGATTGGCACGTTCCACAGCTTATTTGCCCAGATCCTGCGCCTGGAGATCGAGAAATATCAGGATCCCAAGGGGCGCAAGTGGACTCGCCACTTCTCGATCTTCGATGAATCAGATGCCCAATCTCTGGTGAAGGAGATTGTAACCAAGCAACTGAACTTGGATGAGCGCAAGTTTGACCCAAGGTCGGTACGCTACGCCATTAGCAATGCCAAAAACCAAGGCTGGACTCCTGCCGACCTGGAGCGCAATCAACCCAACTTCCGTGGCCGTACCATCGCCCAAGTTTACGAAATCTATGAAGACCAACTGGCAGCCAACAACGCACTGGACTTTGATAACTTGATTTGGATACCAGTGCAGCTTTTTCGACAAAACGAGCAGGTGTTGGCTTACTGGCACCAACGATTTCGACACATTTTGGTGGATGAATACCAAGACACCAACCGCACTCAGTATGAGTTGATTCGTCTGTTGGCCACCAACGGCGAGACCTGCAGATCTCGGTTGGATTGGAGAAACCGATCGATCTTTGTGGTGGGAGATGCCGATCAAAGCATCTATCGGTTTCGCGGAGCAGATTTTACCATTTTGCTGGAGTTTCAAGAGACCTTTGGAGATGGTCTCCCGGATGATGATACCCGCACCATGATCAAGCTGGAGGAGAACTATCGCTCTACAGCTACCATTCTGCAGGCAGCTAACGCTCTCATCGAGAAAAATAAAGAGCGCATTGATAAAGTTCTCAGGCCAACCCGTCAGCAAGGAAGTCCGATTTTCCTTCATCAGGCGGATGACGAGATTGCAGAGGCCGAGTTTGTCGTCAATACCATCCGACGATTACACGGCCAAAATGCCAATGCTTTTTCCTGGGGAGATTTTGCCATTCTCTACCGCATCAACGCTCAATCCCGTCCTTTTGAAGAGGTCTTGCTGCGGTGGGGGATCCCTTACACCGTGGTGGGCGGACTGCGATTTTACGACCGCAAAGAAATTAAGGATGTCCTAGCCTATTTACGGGTTGTGGCCAACCCTGCCGACTCCTTTAGCCTGCTGCGAATTATTAACGTGCCGCGCCGTGGCATCGGCAAATCTACTCTGGACAAGCTGACCGAAGCGGCGGCGGCTCTCAACGTGCCTTTGTGGGCAATTCTCAGCGATGAAACCTCTGTAAGTAGCTTGGTGGGTCGTTTGGCTAGGCCTGTCATTCAGTTTGCTCAGTTGATTCAGCATTGGCATCGACAGGCTTCTCAGACTTCAGCCGCCACCCTTATCGAAGGGTTGCTAAGGGATTCCGGCTATTTGGAGGATCTCAAGGCACAGGGTACAGACGAAGCCGAAGAAAGAGCGGCCAACGTGATGGAACTTTACAATGCCGCCCGCCAATTCGAGGAAGAACAGGAGGATCCCAGCCTTGAGGCTTTTTTGAGCAATGTGTCTTTGGCTTCCGACTTGGACAACCTTCAGGAAGGCGCTGAGAAAGTTTCGCTAATGACGTTGCACTCTTCCAAAGGTTTGGAGTTTCCTGTTGTGTTCTTGGTGGGGGTGGAACAGGGTCTATTTCCCAATTTCCGGGCTTTGGAGGATCCCGCTGCTTTGGAAGAAGAGCGACGCCTTTGCTACGTGGGCATTACCCGTGCCCGTGAGCAGTTGTATATCAGCCACGCCAGGGAAAGGATGCTCTACGGCAACCGAGAACCGGCCATTCCTTCCGTATTTTTAAGTGAGCTACCTCAAGAGTTGATCGAGTCCGACAGGCGCGGAGCCCCTTCTCGACAGCTTTCCCACGGCAGTGGGCTGCCCCTTGCAACGGCACCCAAGGCCAGGCCCAATCGCCGCCAAAGCCGTTCAGAACAGTGGGCGATTGGAGATCGTTTGCAACATCCCCAATTCGGACAAGGCCAGATTACCCATGTGTTCGGCAGTGGTGAACGGGTCACGATTGCGGTGAGGTTTCCCGGTATTGGGCAACAGAAAATCCTGGATCCCCGTATTGCTCCCATTCAAAAGCTCAGCTAAGCGGCTGAACTCGGAAGGAACCCAGTGATGAAGAGAGATAAGGGGAAGTGGTGTAGAAGTCTGTAGCTCATTCGAGATTGCCTTTGCAGGAACCTCTTGTGCTGGTGAAAGGCTCTCTGGAGAATGGGTTGGCAGGGATCCCTTTTATCGTGTAGAACTGTGAAGGTCTGCTAGAGTAAAGCCCCTGAAAGGTTCACGAGTTCACCGTCTGGGTTTGAACCATTTCGCTAGGTGGGCAGTCCAAACCGACAAGTCGTTCTCTTGTGCCTGTGAGCCGGGTTTACTCTCCCCAATGGCAGCTTCCTCACGCCTGCACACTCAGCCTAGTGCTGTTTTTGGGTGTTCCTAGCTCTGTCGTCTATGCCCAGATGTTTTGGGCCCAGCGTCCAGCAGGGATGGGAGCACCGCGTCCTGTCTCGGTAGATGCGACCAGAGCCCAGGTGGGATCCCTGGGGGCCGACTTGCGTTACACCGGCACTACCCAGCCCCTGCGGCAAGCCACGCTGCGAACCCGTACCGAAGGATTGCTCTTGGAGTTATCGGTGGAGGTCGGGGATCCCGTCCAAGAGGGGCAACTGCTGGGCCAACTGGATCCCACGCTGCTGCAGGCTGCTCTTCTCCAGGCCCAGGCCCAACTGGCAGCGCAAGAATCTCAGGTGGCACAGGCACAAGCGCAGCTCAGCAATGCCCGCACCCAAGTGGAGCAGGCCCGTCTGAATCTTCTACAACAGGAAGCCGATGCCGAGCGCCTAGGACGGTTGGCACAGGAGGGAGCTGTTTCTGCCCAGCAGGCGGAGCAAGCTCGTACTGCGGCCCGCACCGCCGCCCAGGCTTTGCGCTCTGCGGAAGACCAGGTTCGCGTCCAAGAACAAGCCGTGATCGCCGCCCAACGCCAGGTGGAAGCGCAGAGATCTTTGGTGGCTCAGGCCCAAGAGCGCCTTTCCTACACACAGTTGCGAGCACCCCTAAGTGGGGTGGTGCTCTCCCGGCAGGCGGATCCGGGCAGCTTTTTGAACTCAGGGGCAGATGTACTGACGGTGGCCGATTTCAGCCAGGTGAGGGTGGAGTTTCCCCTCTCCGAGTTGGAGTTGTCGCGCGTACAGGTGGGCCAAGCCGTTCGGGTGGAATTGGACGCTTTTCCCGGCCAGAGCTTCGCCGGACAAATTGTCCGCATTTCCCCGGCTGCGGATCCCCAGGCCCGTCTGATCCCGGTTGAAGTGGTGATCGCCAATCCCAACGGACGCATTGGCAGTGGGCTGCTGGCGCGGGTGGCATTGACGGGGCCGGCGGCTCAACGGGTGATCGTTCCCGCAACAGCGATTCAGCAGAATGGGCCGGGTTCTGCTACGGTCTTTGTGGTGGAGCGGCAGGGAGAAGTAACGCGGGTGTTGGCCCGCCCGGTGCAATTGGGAGAACAGCGGGATGGACGGGTGGAAATTGTGTCGGGATTGGAGGCTGGCGAACCGTTTGTGGTGCGCAGCTCTGCTCCTCTCCAAGATGGGCAGGAAGTGCAGTTGAGTGTCATCTCCGAACGATTTTGATCTGAATACTCTGGATAGCAAGTTTCTGAATAGCAAGTTTGAATAGCAAGGAAGCCAAACCCATGACCCCAGCCAACAGTGGACTCAGCCTCAGCGGCCTGGCCATCCGCCGCCACATCGGCACCCTGATGCTGGCCTTGGCAGTGATCGTCATGGGCCTCTATTTCCTCACCCGCCTGCCGGTGGACTTGCTGCCCTCGATTGTCTATCCCCGTATTGGCGTGCGGGTGGAGCTGGCGGGAGTAACCCCAGAGGTGGCCGTTGAGGAGATCACCCGCCCTTTGGAAGACTCTCTTTCCACAGTGGAAGGGGTGGAACAGCTCTATTCCACCACCCGCGAAGGGCAGGTTCGGGTGGATCTCTTCTTTGCGCCAGGGGGGAACATCGACCAAGCCCTGAACGACACCACGGCAGCGGTGAACCGGGCCAGAGGGCGGCTGCCGGATGGGGTTTCGGCTCCCACGGTGTTCAAGTTTGACCCCTCCCAGTTGCCTGTTTACGAGTTTGCCCTGAGCGCGCCTGGGCTGACGGGCGTGGAGCTGCGCCGCTTTGCTGAAGCAGAGTTGGCCCGCGAGCTGGGAGTGGTGCCGGGGGTGGCTACGGTGGATGTGGCCGGGGGCACCCTTGAAGAGGTGCAGGTGGATCTGGACTTGGAGCGGCTGCAGGCCCTGGGGCTGGGCCTAGCGGATGTGCTCGGCCAACTGCAAGCCCGCAACCAGGATCTTGCCGGTGGTCGGATCCGCGGCGAGCTGTTGGAGCCTTTGACGCGCACAATGGGCCGGTTCCGCAGCCTAGAAGACATTCAAGCGTTGCGCTTCAACACCCCCAGCGGAGGAACGGTGCACCTGCGCGATTTTGCCACGGTGGCTGTTCGCCCTGCCGCCGAAGGGGTGCGGGTAACCTTGAATGGAAAGCCGGCGGTGCGCCTGAGCATTCAAAAGCAGCCCGATGCCAATACCATCCGCGTGGTGGACGGGATCCGTCGCCGCCTGGAGCAACTGCGGGCCGCTGGCCTCATCCCGCCGGAGGTGACCCTGATCCCCACCGGCGACGAGTCCCGCTTCATCCGCAGCTCGATTCAAAGTGTGGCTCTTGCCGGCGTGAGTGGGGGGGTGCTGGCCGGGCTGGCGGTGCTGCTGTTTTTGGGATCCCTGCGCCAGACCCTGATCGTGGTGGCGGCCATTCCTCTGGCCACCCTGATGGCGGTGTTGCTGATGGGCCTGTTCGGCCTTTCCATCAACATCATCAGCCTGGGGGGCCTGGCCCTGGGGGTGGGGATCGTGGTGGACAACGCCATCGTGATGTTGGAAGCCATCGCTAAAGGAACAGAAGGGATCCCGCGGCAGGATGCCCGTTGGTTTGGGCAGCGGGTGCTCGAGCAGGCGGAGCGCAGCAGCCGCCAGTTGGAATCGGCCCTGGTGGCCTCAACGGCCACCAACTTGGTGTCGGTGTTGCCCTTTTTGCTGGTGGGAGGGTTTGTTTCGCTGATTTTCAACGAGCTGATTTTGACCATCAGCTTTGCTGTGGCCGGATCCCTGGTGGTGGGCCTGACGGTGGTGCCCATGCTCACCTCACGCCTGTTGACGATTCGCCGCAGCAGTGGATTGGGGCAGTGGGGCCCGATCCGCAGCTTTGCGCGGGCGATGCTGGGCGGCACCTACGCCTACCAACGGTTGCTGAGCCGTCTGTTAGAACGACCTGCCTTGCCGATCTTGCTGGCATTTCTTCTCCTGGGCGGAGGAAGCTACTGGATGGCCGGGCAACTGAACCAGGAGCTGCTGCCCCGCATCAGCACCGGGCGGGTGAACCTGTCTGCCAACTTTGCCCCCGGCACCACCCTAGATACCAACCACCGCATTATGCAGGAGGTGGATCGCCTTCTGCTGCAACAGCCTGAGGTGGAGTATGTGTTCACCACCGCAGGCGGATCTGCCTCCGGGGGCAGCACCTTTGAAAACCCCCTGCGGGGCACCAGCACCATCACCCTTAAGCCCGGCACAGCAGTGCGGCCCTTTGTGGATCGGATGAATGAGCTGGTCAGCCAACTCAACCTGGTGGGATCCCGCATCCGCATGTCTCCGGGCAGTGTACGCGGCCTTTCCGCCCGTAACTCTGCCATCAATGCCGAAGTGGATGTGGTGCTTCAAGGGGAAGGCACCCAGGCGCTTCAAGAGGCCAGCCGCACAGTGTTGCGGGCCTTGGACGAACAGGCCACCCTCTCCACCTTCCGCCCCGAGGCGGATGACAGCCAACCGGAACTCCAGATTTGGCCCGATTGGGAGCGGGCCGCCCCCTTGCGCCTCAGCCTTCAGGACATAGGCCGGGTGGTACAGACGGCAGTGCAGGGATCCGTGCCCGCCCAACTGCAGCAGGGAGACCGCCTCCTGGATGTGCGGGTTCGCCCGGCCACGTCCATCACCCAGCCTTCGCAACTGGAGCGCCTGCCCTTGGTTGTGCAGAATGGGCAGCCCCTGCGCTTGGGGGATGTGGCCAGGTTGCAGATGGGGGAGGCCCCTGGGGAAATTCGCCGTCTCAACCAACGGCAGGTGGTCATTTTGAACGGCAGTCTTAGGGCCGGGGCCAGCCAAAGTGCCGCCATCGCCGAGCTGGATGGGATCTTATCCGGCTTGGAGTTGCCCCCCGGCGTGACCCGCCTGCCCAGCGTGGCTTTGGAAAACAACCGGGAGCTGCGCAATAACCTGCTGCTGCTGGGATCCCTGGCAGCTTTTTTGGTGTTTGTGGTGATGGCGGTGCAGTATAACTCCCTCCTCGACCCGCTGGTGATCATGCTGACGGTGCCCTTGGCTCTCTCCGGCGGGATCCTGGGCTTGTTCCTCACCCGCACGGCTGTGGGCGCTACGGTGCTGGTGGGGGCGGTGCTGCTGGTGGGCATTGTGGTCAACAACGCCATTTTGATGGTGGAGTTGGCCAACCAAATCCGGGAGGAACAGGGCTTGGATTACCGCAGTGCCATGCTAGAGGCTGCCCCGCAGCGGCTGCGCCCGATCCTGATGACCGCCGTGACGACGGTGCTGGGCCTGTTTCCCTTGGCCCTGGGCTGGGGAGAGGGATCCGAATTGCTACAGCCGCTGGGGGTTGTGGTCTTTTCCGGCCTTTCCCTGGCGACGCTGCTGACGTTGTTGGTGATCCCTTGCTTTTATGTGCTGCTGCATGGCGGGGAAAGCAAAACCTCAACTCCCTCTTTTCCCCAGCTAGCGGTTGCCCCACCCCCAGCCTTGTCCGAGACTTCCGGTCAGTAGCTGTGGTTGGCGTTGCTGATGGATTGGCGTTGTTGATCTCGGTTAGCTGACCTTGGGGTTAGGCTTAGGCACCAGTTTCAGCCCAGAAGTTGGGGCTGTGCGTCCTCGGCTCTGTCCGGTACCAGGCGCAGGGGCGGGCCAAAGCGGCCAACCGCTATGGTGTTGTGCAAAGCCGGGATCTGGCGGATGGATCCCTGGCGTAGGCAGCGGTGCAAACGGCGCAGCAGAAACAGGTCGGCTTCGGAGCACTCCTCTCGGAATAGCCTCACGTTGAGTTCGTGTTCCTGAGCAGCAGTGAGCAGACCGGTCATCATGGCGGTTTGAATGATCTGCTGCACGGTCACGGTCGTCGCTTCATCCATAGGTTTATGCGGTTGGATGGAGACCTTTTGCTGCTCTTATTCTCGATAAATCCCCCTGATATTTACTCCGCCAAATAGCGGATTCGATATGCGCGCTTTGTCATCTTTCCCAATGTTCAGGAAATAGGGCTTTCCAGGTATCCATTGACTTTCTGATCCATCCAGATCCTATTCAGGCGAAAAGCTTGAAATCCTTGCTTCACAAGCCTTTCCAATCGAAGTGGGAGTAGAGCCAACAATTGGATACGTAGGGATCCCATCCTCACCGCAGTACAAAATTAGACTCAACAATGAGTTGCTTGAACTGGCCAAAGCGGTGCTGATCCCATGATTTTCCGGGCTGTTGTTTGAGTCTGTGAACAGATATCTGTGGCAATACGGAACTGAGAAGCGATGTTCGTCACCGACAAATGGCGTAGGGTTGCTTGGCTTTTTGTCTGTACCTTGTCGGCAATGAAGGCATAGAGGATGAGCAACAGCTTTGTGTTAGGGTGGGGGCATTCTAGGGTGGCAATGGGCTGTGTCAGAAACTCCACAAAAAGTCGGCTGTGCTGTCCCTCTGGGCTGCTGTGGCTGCGGCTGTTTGGGCCTGCTGGCGGTGTTGGGCCTGGGGCTGGCGGGGGCAGGGATCCTAGTCTGGAATGGGATCCGTGCCTCAGGAGCCTATCGCACCTACCAATTGGCGGTGGAGCAGCTCAAACAAAATGCTGTGGTGGTGGAACGTCTGGGGGAACCCTTGAGGCCGGGATGGCCCTCGCGGCTGCGTTTTCAGGAAAATGAGGAAGCGGGCTGGGTGTGTCTGTCTTTTTTGATTACAGGGGCCCAGCGCACCGGCGATGTGGTTGTGGAATCGGAGCGGGGCATGGCGGGCTCGGCATGGCAGTTGCGCCATCTGCAGGTGAAAGTTGACGGGGATCCGCAGGCCATTCCGGTCATTGAGGGGGGATCCCGCTGTGAAGAGGAAGAGCCGGATAGAGAAGCCCTGCCCCTGCAGCCAGAGGGCGACATCTAGGTAGCCGAATAGGCTCAGCCGCGGGTAGAGTCAAAAGGACTCCGTCCCGCTGACGCGAACGGTTGTGGCCTTGGATCCCTATGCGGTCGCTCCCTTACCTGCGCTTGCTGCTGCTGTTGGCGCTGTTGGCCTCGTTCACCGGGCTGATCGTCTGGCTGATCCAATCGTTTCTCGATCTGTACTACGCCACCCGTTACCACCCGATTTTGGGGGGGCTGTTGATCGGGGTGCTGCTGCTGCTGCTGCTGGTGTTTTTGGCCGCTGCCATCTACTACTTGTTTCTGTTTCGCCAACCCGCCCCCAGCAGGAGGGAAATTACCCAACCCCTTGCCTTGCCGGAGACGGCCTTGGACAAGCGGAAAGCGGCGCAACAGAACTTGGCCCAACTGGAGGCGCAGATGGCGCAAATCCAGGATCAGGTGGCGCGGGCAGCGCTGGCAGAACGGTCGGCCCTACTGGCCCAACAGTTGGCCCAGCCCCAACTGAAGGTGGTGGTCTTCGGCACCGGGTCGGCGGGCAAGACTTCTTTGGTCAACGCGCTGCTGGGGCGGCGGGCGGGGGCGGTGGGGGCCACTCTGGGCACCACCCAGGCGGTGGCTTGTTACGATTGGAACTTGCCCGGGATCCCGCAGCCGGTGCAGATCGTGGATTGCCCCGGCATTTTGGAGATCGGCCCGGCAGGGGTGATGCGGGAACAGGAGGCGCAAGCCCAAGCCCAAGCTGCCGATCTGCTGCTGGTGGTGGTGGATGGGGATCTGCGCCAGTCAGAGGTGGATCCCTTGCGCCGGTTGATCGCCCTGGGCAAACGGGCCTTGCTGATCCTGAACAAAGCAGATCGCTACACCTCAGAAGAACGGCAGATCCTCTTGCAACGCCTGCGGGAGCGGGTTCATCCCCTGATCCCACCTCAGGATGTGTTGATGGCTGCCGCTGCTCCAGCCCCTGTGCGGGTGGGATCCCAAACCTGGCGACCGGAGCCGGAGGTGGCGGCGGTGCGGGATCGCGTGCAGGCGGTACTCTATGCCGAGGGGGGATCCCTGGCCTTGGACAATGCCCTGCTGCAATCGCAACAGTTGGGGGAAGAGGCCAAACGGATTCTCCAAGCCCAACTGCGCCGGCAGGCGGAGGAGGTGATCGATCGCTTTCAGTGGATTGTTACAGGAGTGGTGTTCGCCAACCCCATCCCGGCGGTGGATCTGCTGGCCATTGCCGCCATCAACGCCCAGATGGTGGTGGAACTGGGATCCCTTTACGGCTGCAAAATGAACCTGCAGCAGGGGCGGGAGCTGGCCTTGTCTCTGGCCAAAACCCTAGCGGGCTTGGGCTTGGTGGAAGGGGCGATCCAACTGACCACGGGGATCTTGGCCACCGTTGCCGAAGTGAGCGTCGTCGGTTTTCTGGCGACAGCCCCCATTCAGGCAGCCAGTGCTGGCTATCTCACCCGCATTGCCGGCAAGAGCTTCATTGAGTATTTCCAGCACAACCAAAGCTGGGGAGAAGGGGGGATGCAGGCGGTGGTCAAAGCCCAGGTGCAAAATACCCAAAAATCCGGTTGGCTCAAAGAGTTTGTCCGCGAGGCTTCCCGGCGCATCTTCCGAAATGGGATGGCCAACCCAAGGGATCCCTAATGGCCGCTCAGGGCAATATCCGTCGGCATGAAGGCCAGCTTCAGTTGCGCCACATAATCGGCGTAGCTCAGTGCCGGCCCAGTGTCCCAATCCGCCAAGCCATGCATGCACTTCGACCATTGAATGAAGGCGGCAGGATAGATATAGGCCAAACTGGGATCCTGCAAAACCTCTTTGGGCAGTGGAGAGGCCGACTTCAGCACTGCCAACAGAGCCGGCGGCTTGTGGAGAATCACGCGCGTGGCCTCAATCTGCTCTGGGGAAACCCTAAACTTGGTGGCGATAAACGGGATCACTCTGGAAATGGCCATCACCCAACACCAACCTCGCCTATAGAGGTAGGTTGCCCCCAAGCCGAGGGGCTGGCCTCAGGGATCCTACGGAGAGCGGAAAAGAGGGATGAACATTGGCGAGGATGGCCGTGGGCGGGCCTGGGATCCCCTTGCTTGGGGCCGCTGCTCCCCGTTATTCTAGTAAAGCTGAAAAATCTGGGGAAACAGTGAGCCGTGGCTAAAAAGAGCATGATCGAGCGGGAGAAAAAGCGCCAACGCTTGGTCGAGAAGTATCGGGAGAAGCGCCAACAACTGAAAGCGGCCATGGCCGATCCCAACATCGACCAGGCCACCCGCATGGAGCTGCACGCCCAACTGCAAAAACTCCCTCGGGCCAGCTCGCCCACACGCCTGCGCAACCGCTGCTGGAAAACCGGGCGTCCCCGGGGTTACTTCCGCGATTTCGGCCTGTGCCGCAACAGCCTGCGGGAAATGGCCCACAGAGGCTTATTGCCAGGCGTAGTTAAGTCTAGCTGGTAGTTGCCTGGCCTTCGCCGCTTGGTTGAACGGCCAAAACATCCTTTTGAGAGATCCTGAGTGGGCCTGCAACCTTTTCAGCTCTGTGACGAAGATCTCACCCCTGCAGTGGCAAAGGCCCTGGCCAGGGAACCTTACCTGGCCGTGGATACAGAAACAATGGGGCTGATCCCGCAGCGGGACAGGCTTTGCGTGGTGCAAATCGCCAACTCCGCCGGTGAGGTGGTGCTGTTGCGGCTGAGCCGCGGGGTAAAGCAGGCCCCCCTTCTGGCGGGGCTGCTGACGGATCCCAACATTGAAAAGATTTTCCACTACGCCCGCTTTGACCTGGCCATGCTGCGCTATCACCTGGGGATCCGGGCGTGGCCCGTCTTTTGCACCAAAATTGCCAGCAAACTGGCCCGCACCTACACCAGCAAACACAGCCTCAAAGATGTGGTGAGCGAGCTGTGCGGGGTCGAACTCAACAAAGCTGCCCAAAGCTCCGACTGGGGGGCCGTCCACGCGCTATCCGCCGAACAGCTGGAATATGCCGCCAACGATGTTCGCTATTTGATCCCGGTGCGCCACAAGTTGGCGGAGATGTTACGGCGGGAAGAACGCTGGGAGTTGGCGCAGCAGTGTTTCCAACATTTGCCTACTTTGGTAGAGCTGGATCTGTTGGGCTTCAGTAACGTCTTTGAACATCAGTAGGCGGGGCTTTACTTGATAGACAGTCACTGTCTTCGATGACCGGGCCCTCGGGGATCCCACATCTCCTGAAGCTGAACATGGGGGGACCTCACCGGCCCACAAAGTATCTGGCAACACAGCTGGCTGCCCCTCTCTCTGATGTAGTGGGGATGGGGTTGGCCATACCAATCGAGATAAACCGGCCTGCAACCCTCATTGCTCCCGCCATCATCTGTCTAGATCAGGGGGATCAGCCCTCACTTGGGCCACTATGAAAATCATTGGAGTTGAGTCAATGTTGGAGTCGCAGAGGGTAGTTCAAAGTGGGTTATCTTCCCCCGCTATTTCGGGCAAGCCCGTTCTGGAGTTGCGCCACGTCTCGCTGCAGTACCCCACTAAGGGATCCCCAGTCACGATCATCCGCGACGTCAGCTTTTCTGTTGCCCACTCGGAGTTTGTCTCCATTGTTGGGCCGAGCGGCTGTGGCAAGACTTCTCTTTTGAAGATGATGGCCGGCCTGAACACTGACCATGGCGGCACCCTCTACTTTCAGTTGCAGCCCATCGCCGGCCCCCTGAAGAGTGTGGGCATGGCCTTTCAAAACCCGGTGCTGCTGCCCTGGCGCACAACCCTGGAGAACGTGTTGCTGCCGTTGGAGGTGGTAGAGCCCTACAAGCGCACCTTCAAGCAAAACCTGGCCCAGCACGAGAAGTCGGCGCTGGAGCTGCTGGCCACCGTGGGCTTGGAGGGTTTTCAGAAAGCCTATCCTTGGCAGCTTTCTGGGGGAATGCGGCAGCGGGCTTCCTTGTGCCGCGCTTTGATCCATCAGCCGGAGCTGCTGCTGTTGGACGAACCTTTTGCTGCTCTGGATGCCTTTACCCGCGAGGATATGTGGGAAATGTTGCAACGGCTGTGGATGCGCACCGGCTGCACTGCTATTCTGATCACCCACGACTTGCGGGAAGCAGTTTTCCTCTCCGATACCATTTATGTGATGGGGCCACGACCGAGCGAGATCATCTTTTCCCTCAAAGTGGATCTGCCCCGTCCACGCCCGCTGGAGATCTGCCTGACGGACGAGTTTCACCACTTGGTCTCGGAAGTGCGCAAGCACATTCGGCGCAGCTATTAGGCTAAACAGCCATTGGCCTAGTCAAGCCTGGATAGACTACTGCCCAACTCTGCCGAGGGATCCCGATGAAAAAATCATTTGACCGATTTTTGCAGACCAAAGCGGCTTCTGTTGTTTTACCTGCTGCCACCATCGTTTTGACCATTGTGCTCTGGCAGGTGGGGGTGGGGCTGTTCAATGTTCCTCGCTTCATTCTGCCGGCGCCCACCGAGATCCTGGCAGCCATGAACCAATGGAGCCCGGTGATTATGCGCCACTCCCTAACCACCCTCACTTCGACGCTGCTGGCCTTTGTGCTGGCTTTGGTGGGGGGGATAGTGCTTGGAGCGATCATCGGCAGCTCTCGCCTGGCCCATCTGTGTTTGTACCCGCTGCTGGTGGGGTTTAACACCATCCCAAAGGTGGCTTTGGTGCCACTGCTGGCGATTTGGTTTGGCTTGGGCACGATCCCGGCGGTGATCACGGCCTTTTTGCTGGCTTTTTTCCCCATTGCGGTCAATGTGGCGGTGGGGCTGGAGACGGTGGAAGCCGAAATGCGGGATGTGCTGCGCTCGTTGGGGGCCAGCTCTTGGGAGATCTTCACCAAGGTGGGGCTACCCCACAGCATGCCCTACCTGTTTGCCTCGTTGAAGGTGGCCATCTCCTTTGCTTTTGTCGGCTCGGTGATCTCGGAGACGGTGGCTTCTAACCAGGGGCTGGGCTACCTGATCGTGTCGGCCAGCTCTTCTTTTGATGTGCCTTTGGCCTTTGCGGGTTTGGTTGCCCTCGGCATTATGGGCATTTTGCTCTACACCTTTTTTGCGGCTTTGGAGCGCTATGTCCTGTCCTGGCGACAGTAGCATCTGCTCCAGGGGATCCCACCGATGCCTGAACAAGCTAGCCCAAATCTGGAAAAGTGGCCCGCACTGCCGGGTGGACGATCTTTCCTGCCCTGATGTTGAGCCCTTTGGCCAAGGCCGAGTCTTGTTCCAAAGCAGCGGGCAAGCCGAGATTGGCCAGCTTGAGGATGTAGGGGAGTGTGGCGTTGACCAGCGCTTGGGTCGAAGTCCAGGGAACGGCTCCGGGCATGTTGGGAACGCCGTAGTGTAGCACCCCGTAGGCTTCGTAAACCGGCTGGGCATGGGTGGTAACCCGTGTGGTAGCAATGCACCCCCCCTGATCCACCGCCACATCCACAATGAGGGAGCGAGGACGCATTTGGGCCACCAACTCTTCTCCCACCAAGACCGGCGCCCGCCTTCCCGGCACCAACACTGCCCCCACCAGCAGGTCGGCCTCGCGAACACACTCTTCCACGCTTTGGGCCGTGCTGTAGAGCAGCTCCACACGGGATCCAAAGAGCAGCTCCAGCTCGTTCAGCCGCTGCAGGTTGATGTCCAAAATCTGCACCCGCGCCCCCAAGCCTACGGCCATTTTGGCCGCCTCGGTGCCCACCGTGCCTCCGCCCAAGATCACCACCCGTCCCGGCGATACCCCCGGGATCCCGCCCAGCAACACGCCTCGCCCCCCCTGTTGTCGGGTGAGGTAATGGGCGCCAAATTGCACCGAGAGCCGCCCGGCAATCATGCTCATGGGCATCAACAAGGGCAGGGATCCATCCGCCCATTCCACCGTTTCATAGGCGAGGCAGGTGGCTCCCGATTGCAACAGCGCCTGGGTCAGCTCGCGGCTGGCGGCCAAGTGCAAATAGGTGAACAGAATAAGGTCGGGATGGAGCAGAGAATACTCAGCCGGCAGGGGCTCCTTGACCTTCACCACCAACTGCTGCTGGTAGATCTCCTCAGGAGTGACAGCCAGCTTGGCCCCCGCTTTTTGGTAGTCCTCATCCGTGAAGCCCGCCCCCTGGCCTGCTTGGGTTTCCACCCACACCTGATGCCCCTGTTCGGTCAAGGCCCGCACCGCTGCCGGCGTCAGCCCGACACGGAACTCTTGCTCTTTGATCTCTTTGGGCACGCCAATTCGCATAGGGATCCCCGTAGGGCTGCTTTCCAGTCTAGACAGACTCTCCCCGCAATGGGATCCCTGGCCTGAGCAGGAGAGCGAAAATTGTAAAGTTTTGTGCGCGATCTGTCGGGGCAAGCAATCGCCAGGCTAATTTTGTTAGCTCAAGATTTCAAGGGCAAACCTAGATCTCTTGCCATGATTGGCACGAAAACAAGACATAACAGCCTCAGAAAGCCCAATTTTCTTGCTTGCGCTTATCCCCAAGAGCAATGTTAACATCTATGTCACGAAGTCTCCGTACTCCCTCGCGAACGCAC
Source organism: Thermostichus sp. MS-CIW-36 (assembly GCF_054059035.1). Lineage (NCBI taxonomy): Bacteria > Bacillati > Cyanobacteriota > Cyanophyceae > Thermostichales > Thermostichaceae > Thermostichus > Thermostichus sp. MS-CIW-36. Next base: position 27,794 of record NZ_JBSSBR010000022.1, on the reverse strand, counting down.
CTTGAAAACTGCATGGATTCAAGCTTTTCCGGGGGTAGGGTTGATCCCTACCTTTTCCCCGCAAGGGGACGGAAACTCGAGGTCGTAGGTGTATTCATAGACCTGGGTAGGTGCAGTTGATCCCTACCTTTTCCCCGCAAGGGGACGGAAACTATATAGGATCCAAGGCCCCAGTAGCTTAATCTTCATAACGTTGATCCCTACCTTTTCCCCGCAAGGGGACGGAAACTTTCGTCCATGCGTCCCGGATAACTTCATCCGGGACTCGGCGGTTGATCCCTACCTTTTCCCCGCAAGGGGACGGAAACTTCACAACGAGAAGAGCGTAGAATCTGCTCTTTGGTATACGTTGATCCCTACCTTTTCCCCGCAAGGGGACGGAAACGATAACTCGCAATCCGGTCTTTGGACTCTTGGTCAAGTTGATCCCTACCTTTTCCCCGCAAGGGGACGGAAACTATGCAGCTCCAGACTAGAGGTTGGTTGGCAGGTCAGCCCGTTGATCCCTACCTTTTCCCCGCAAGGGGACGGAAACAGTAATCCGAAAGTAGCATTACCCCAAAAATTCCTGGTTGATCCCTACCTTTTCCCCGCAAGGGGACGGAAACATAATACCAAGCTTGGCTGCTAGCGAGCCGAACGCCTGGTTGATCCCTACCTTTTCCCCGCAAGGGGACGGAAACTTCTTGCTGATCCTCTTATTGATTGCACTGACAATTTGCCTGTTGATCCCTACCTTTTCCCCGCAAGGGGACGGAAACCGACTACCTGCACACGCAGGGTGTAGAGTTACCTGGTTGATCCCTACCTTTTCCCCGCAAGGGGACGGAAACCTGAGCTACGCGAGGCGAGAGGAGAGAGAAAGGAAAGTTGATCCCTGCCTTCTTCGAGACATCCTTGAGAACTGAGACTGGCGGATTCTAGGGTGGATCCCTAGCGCAAGAAGCGGGCCAAAAGCAGCAGGCCGAGGCCGCCGAAGAGGATGTTGAAGCTCCAGGCCGCTGCCCAGGGGGGAAGGGCGCCGGCTTCTCCCAGGCTGCGAGACACGCTGAGCACCACGTAGTAGGCAAACACCAACAGGATCCCGAAGACGACGCCCCCGTAGCGTCCCACCCGCCGGGCAGTGGTGGATCCCAGGGGTAGCGAAATCAGCACGGCAAAAAAGCTGGCCAAGGGCAGGGAGAAGCGCATGTGGAACTCGGTGCGCAGAGCCTGAGTATTGAGATTGGAGCGGGCCAGGCGGGAAATCCGCTCTGCCAGCTCCGGCAAGCTCAACTCGCTGGGGGGAACCGGCGGCTGCGTCAGGGTAGCCAGATCCTGAGAAACTTGCAACGGCTTGCGATGAAACGTTTGCTCGGCAATGCTGAGGCCGGTGGGGCCGTAAAGGTGGGTTGCCCCTTCGCTCAGGCTCCACTCCAGTCCATTCCACACTGCCTGAGCGGCCAAGGTCACTTCCGCCAACTGGTATTTGCCCCCCGGCAAGGGATTCACCCGCAAAATCGTAACATCTTGCATCGTATTTAACCGGGGATCCACTTGGCGGATGAAGAACCAGAGGTTGTCTTCGGTTTTGAAAAAGACATCGTATTGCACCGGGGTGGTGGCCTGGGCCAGCAAAGCTTGCTGATCGATCTGGCGGATTTGCTGTTTACTGGCCGGCAGCAGCACGTTGCTAATGAAAAAAGCGCTCAAGCTCATGGCCAACCCCACCAGCAGCAGGGGCCGGAAAATCCGGCTAAACGGGATCCCGGCTGCCCGCATAGCGGTGATCTCGCTGTTGCCGCTCAGCTTGCCCAAGGTGAGCATGGTGGCAAAGAAGGCGGCAATGGGCATACCCAGCACCACCATCTCCGGCAGATCCAAAACCAAGAGGCGCAACACCGTCAGGGGGGGGACGGATCCCTCGACCAGCCGCTCGGCCAGGGTAAACAGTCGGCCCACCAGCAGCAGCAGGGTTCCCCCCGCAACACCGGTCAGCACTGGGGTGAGCATCTGCCCAAATAGATAGCGCTCCAGCAGCCAGAACTTGGTGAGCAACCGTGCCATGTTTGAGAATTGAAAGGGATCGCCCTCATCCCCATGGAAGAGACGGGTTGCAATGGCCGAAAAATCGGCAGCAAAAGCCCTGAACCAGGCTCATCAATGCATTCTCGCTCAAGGGCTTGGGGCAGGTGGGGGAAACGACTCTGTTTTGTCGGCAGGATCCGAACGCGGCCTAGGAGAGTTGAGGGGAGGTTCGGACTCGGGATCCAGCTCGGCCCCCCAGGCGGCCAGGTAGGCCCGCTGTTCGGGGGAAAGGCGGCGAGCCTGGCGGAAATCTGCCCCTGCCACGATAGCTCCGGTGTAGGCCCCGGTCTTGAAATCGGGCTTTTGCCCTGGCTGAGCAGGGGAAGCCGTCTGAGGGGATCCCACAAACAGCAAAGCGCGGTAGAGATCGGCCCCGCGCAGGTCGGCATTCCGCAAGTTAGCTCCGCACAGATTGGTGTGGCTGAGATCGCAGCCGCTCAGGTTGGCTCTCTCCAGGCTGGCTTCGCTGAAATCCACCGCTCGCAACAGGGTGCCATGCAGGTCGGCTCCCTCCAGCATCGTGCCCAGGTTGACCACTCGGATGCCGTTCACGCGATCCCGCTGGTAGCCCCCCTTGCCATCCAGGATAGGTCGGCCCAGGTGTTCGTCTCGCCGCAGAGGGCTGAGCAGATTGGCAGTGGAGAGAAAGCGCAGGATCTTGGCTTTGCCGAAGCGATCCACCCCGTTCAACAAAGCAGCCGTGCGCCCGGCAGCAATGGCCCGCTCCAGGGGCCAATCGTCCAACTGCCCATCGGGAGACAAGACCAGGTTGGAAATGCCTTCAAAGTAGGCGTCGATGGTCTGCTGCTGGGTGATGATATTCTGCTGAATGGTGAGATCGCGGGAGATAATGTACTGCCGCCAGGCAATGTAGGCAGCCAGGATGGCAATCAAGATTTGGCCTGTGGCCCCGAACACTTCTCCCAAAGCCCCAATTGCTTCCCAACTCAGGGATCCCAAGGCAGAAAACAGCCCGCTCCCGGCAATCCCTCCCATCACGGCCAAGCTGAGGGCCACTCCCGCCCAGGCCAATTGAGGCCAAGTGGTCAGCCACTGCCAAAGAAGGCGTCCGATCTGAGCCCAAAGTGATCGCCCCCACCAGCCCGCCAGGCCCAGCCAAGCCAGCACCGCCCCCCAGCCCAAGACCGGCTGAGCCATCAGTTTTCCCAAGAGCAGCAAGAAGGCCGGGATCCCCAACAGCAGCAGATGAATCAGGGGTTGCCACGGTGAGACCGGAGACAGCAGGATCCCGGATTCAAGCAGCGACGGCTCTTGGGGCAGATGTTCGGGGACAAGGGTTTTGTAGGTCATGGCGCAAGCAGGGAGGTTACTCTAGGGCTAGTGTTAGACTTGCAAAAAAAGCCTGCGTTAGTCCGTATTTGGAGTTGGCGGATAGGGCAGGATCCCGCCTACTCAGTTTGGTAGGATAACCTCGGCCTTTCTTCTCTAGCCCAGCCTGGTGTGAGGATAACCACCATGATCTCTTCCTTATTGTCCTTACTGCCTATTGGTCTGCAGAAATCCGGCGAACACCAATCTACAGCAGTCCTGCCCGGCCTGCGGGCGCAGCGCCATCGTTCTGCAATGCTGACGCGGCTGGCAACCTCTCTGCTACTCGGCACCACCTTACTGCTAGCAGCCAAATTGGATCCCGGCTGGGCGCAAACTTCCCTGGACACTGGTATTACCGGCGAGCAGACCCTGCCTCAAGCTCCCCCGCTCCCGGACAATCGCCCGGCCATTTTCGTGGATGCAGCCAACGGCAGCGATACCCGTGGGGATGGATCCCGCAATAACCCCTTCAAGACGATTACTTATGCCATTCAGCGGGCTGAGGCTGGCAGCGTCATTCAGCTTTTTCCCGGGGTATATAGCGAGGAGAGCGGCGAAACCTTCCCCATCCGTCTGAAAGCCGGCCTCACCTTGCGTGGGGACGAGTCCACCTTGGGAGAGGGCTATCTCATCACCGGCGGGGGTACCTACATGAGCCCAACCTTGGGGCGACAAAATGTTGCTCTGCTGGCAGAGACCGGCGCAGAAGTGCGAGGAATTACCCTGCGCAACCAGGGGCGGCGCGGCTATGCCCTCTGGGTGGAATCTGCCTCCCCGCGCATTCTCAACAACAGCTTTGTGGGCAGCATCCACGATGGGATCTTCATTGCCGGCGCTTCCAATCCCTGGGTGGAGGGCAACCGCTTCTATAAAAACGGGGCCAACGGCATTTCCGTTTTGGGCACCTCCCAGCCCACCATCGTCAATAACCTGTTCCAAGAAACCGGCTTTGGCCTCACCATCGACCAACGCTCGGCGCCTGTTGTGCGCAACAACCGCATTCTGCAGAACCGTACCGGCGTGGTTGTCGGGGGCAGCTCCAGGCCCATCCTGCGCAACAATCTCATCGCCCAGAACTTGGAGACCGGCCTCACTGCCATCACCAACGCCCAGCCGGATCTGGGCACGGCCACGGATCCCGGCAACAACATCTTTGAGGGCAACGGCCAATACGATATCAACAACGCCACCCGCGGCCTGCGCCTCAATGCCAACGGCAACCAACTGCGGGGCCAGGTCAAAGGGGATCTGGATCTGTCCGGTCAAACCACCGTTGCCGCCCTTCCCGACAGCGCTCCCCGCCCCATTGCCCCTGGCACTTTGGCTCTGCCCAGCGCTCCGGCCCAGCCGGCTACTCCCAGGGATCCCCGGCCAGCGGCTGAGACCCCCTCCACCTTACCGGTTGTGACGGTGCCGCAATCGACGGATCCCAGCCCAGTTGCCTCTCTATCGGGATCGGGGGGGCGCGTTTTGCCCAACGTTCCTGCCCAGCCGGCGGACACTCAACCCCAAGCGCAGGAGTTTGTTGCCGTCCCCTTCACGCCAGATGGCTCTACCGCACCTGCTCAGCCGGTTGGCCCTGCCCCCGCAGCTCCTGTTCCCAGGCCACCCTCGGCTCCCCTCACAGATATCACCACCCTTCTGCCCCCGCCGGCCCGTCGCCCGTCCACGGGGATCCCAACTACTCCCTCTGCTCCCACTACAACTCCAGTTGCCCCCCCTGTGGTTGCTGTGGGTAACGACTCCGTTTCGCCAACGCGAACGGCAACTCAATTTCGCGTGTTGGTGACCCCCAAGAGCAGCGATGACTTGAACCGATTGCGGCAGCTCATCCCCGACGCGGTGGAAACGGTTTTCAACGGCAGAACAGTGTTGCAGGCTGGCCTGTACGACAGTCGCAGCCAGGCCCAGTCGGTCTTGGATCGGCTGTTGGATGCCGGCTTTGAGGCGGTTGCCGAGATGATTTTCCGCTAGCGACCCCCCACACTGCCGGCTTGCTTCTCCATAGCGGTACGAGGGAGCTTTGATCCCAGTTCTTTGGCGGGGTGGCCAGCCATTGAGCCCAAGTCTCCTTGGTCGCTGGCAAGGGAATTGACTACAAGTGCTTGCCAAGAGCGATGACGGCTCGAACACCCCCTCTCTAGTCCAGCGGATCCAGTCGGTAGCGGCTGAGCCAGTGATCCAAATGCACTTCCTCCTCATCCAGCAGTTGGGCGTTGATCAACCCCCGTTTGAAAGCAAGGCGGATGGCTCTGGCCCGCAAGCTGAAGGTGGTTCCCCACTCGTCGCTCTCAATTTGGTCGTTGCTGACTTCTAACTTGTCGTAGAGGTTGCGCAGACGGTTGGTTACCCCTCGGCGGGACAAAAAGCGCCGTGCAGCAATGGCCTGGTCGGTGAGGCCAAGGGCAATGTCGATCAGCACTTCGTACTCGGCATCGCTGAGACCGGTAATTTTGTTTTGTGAACGGGAATCGACTCCGCGCACCTCTCGGTCGATCACGCATTGCTCATCCTGCACCACTGCTTGGATGGCGCTGACCAATTTTTCATCGGTGCAATTTTTCAAAAGGTAGCCATAGACGGTCTGCGGAGGCACGATCTTGTGCAGTTCCCGCACATAGACTTCATCGGCAAAATGCGACCAAAAAATGATGCGCGTGCTGGGGCACTCTGACCAAACCTGCCGCGCTACCTCGATCCCGGTCATCTCAGGCATGCGAATGTCCATCAACACAAAGTTGGGGTAGTGCTGACGGTAAAGTTCCAACGCCTCTCGGCCATTCGAGGCCATGTATACCGGGCCGAACTCAGGCAAATGTTGTGTTAGCAGGCTATGAACATGCTGACGGTAGAGAGCGTCATCTTCAGCAAGGAGGGTACTCACGGGCCTTTATCAGAATTACCGAATACTTTCTTTTCACTACCTAACTCTAAAGACACCCACAAGGGAAGACAAGGCACTATTGAGCAGTACTCAATGGAGCAAGGGATCCCCTCCGCCGGCTATGAGTAGCAGCTCGGAAAAAGGATTTGGCCCCGCTCTGTCCTGTGGAGGTTGCGGTTTCCCCATAGCGCTCACGCAAACGGCCAATGAACTTCTCCACCGCAGACGTCGAAAACTTTTGATAAGCAGCAGTCTATGCTGTTTCTACGGCAGAGGCCAAAAATGCCTCGATCTCAGAGCGCTGGGGCAAGCTAGGTTGGGCTCCCGCACGGGTTACAACCAAGGCAGCGGCGGCATTGGCAAAACGCAGGGCTTCCCTCAGGGATCCCCCGGCAGCCAAACAAGCAGCTAAGGCCCCACAAAACCCATCTCCGGCAGCGGTGGTATCCACCACTTCCACAGGATGAGCTGGCCAATGGCCACTTTCTTCCCCATCTGCCCAGACCAGCCCTGCCCCTCCCAAGGTAAGGATAACGGCTGGGATCCCGTGTTTCTGCAGTTCTTGAGCCACCTTTTGGGCTTGTTCCGGCGTCTCCACAGGGGATTGGGCAAGGGCAGCCGCTTCGGTTTCGTTGAGCACCAAGTAGCGAACCCGGCGCAACAGGGATCCCGGCAATGGCACGATGGGCGCAGGGTTGAGCAAAATCGGGATCCCTTGGGCAGAGGCTTGTTCTGCTGCAGCCTGCACAGTGGGCAGGGGGATTTCCAGCTGCAGCAGGAGCAGGGCCGCCGGGGTAAAGGGAGGCAAATGCTCCGGCAGATAGCGACCATTGGCTCCAGGGCTGACCACGATTCTGTTTTGCCCGCCGGGATCCACTGTGATCAAAGCTAGGCCGCTGGGCCCCTCCAACTGCCTCAGGTGGCGGGTATCCACGCCGTTGTGCTCCAGGTTCTCTTGGAGCAGACGCCCAAACTCATCGGATCCCACCGCTCCCCACATTTCCACCTGGGCTCCCGCCCGCGCCGCTGCCACCGCTTGATTGGCTCCCTTACCGCCAGGGTAGGTGGCGTAGTCGGATCCCAGCACCGTTTCGCCAGGGCCGGGATGATGGGGCACCTGCACCACCAAATCCATGTTCAAGCTACCCACCACTCGGATCGGGCCTGCCATCGGGCTTGTGGGGAAATCCTGTTGGAGAAGCAGAGATCTAGAGATCTTTGGTTTGGATCCCTGGGCAGCTATTGTATCAGCCGCCGGTCTTGGCCAGGGATCCCCTTGAGCGCCCTACCACGCGGCAAGGGCTGATAGCAGTCGTGGTTTTTATTACCATCTATTTCAACTGATCGCGCTAGCGGGCCGGAGGCCTTAGCAGGAAGCAACCGGTCGTTTGTTTCACCTCAACGGTGAGATAAATGACTATGCGTTGTGGAACGGTTATCTGTAGGGATTGGTCGCCCTTCGACATATCGCCACTCTGCTGAAAACACAGGGCAAGAACCCGATTCCAAAGGTTGAGGATCCCGACTATCTTGGTGGGTGTTGACCCAGGAAGCAAGCTGATGTTGCTGACAACTACAGATGTGCTGCAGGGTGTGGAGATCGAGGGCTACCTGGGCATTGTAACAGCCGAGGTGGTTTACGGCAGCAACGCTCTGCGGGACTTTTTTGCCGGCATCCGCGACATCATCGGCGGGCGCACAGGGGCCTACGAGCGGGTTTTCGAGCAAGGCCAAAAAGAAGCCCTGGAAGAGCTGGAGCGGCGGGCCAAACGCTTGGGGGCAAACGGCATCATTGGTGTTGCCATCAACACCGGCACCATCAACATCGACCAAACCGGGGTGCTGCTGCTCATCACCGCCACTGGCACCGCCGTTAAGCTCCGCTGACGGATGCTTCTGTTGAAGGTTTCCCTTTCTCGGAAGATGATGGCAGCCTGTTCTCAGGCCAGGCTTTCCATCACCGCCTCGTCGATCTCGAAATTGGCATAGACATTCTGCACATCGTCTAGGTTGTCGAGACGCTCCATCAGGGCAAGCACTGACTTGGCCGTATCGGGATCCTCCACATGCACCTCAGTGGATGGGATCCAGCGGATGGCCGCATCTTGCACTGGGTAGCCCTCTTTTTTCAGGTAGGTGGCCACCTGCTCCAGCAAAGAGTAGTCGCAGTACACCTCTGCTCCTGTGCCTTCCACCTTGAAGTCGTCTCCTCCCGCTTCCGCCACCGCCAGTAACAGGGCTTCGGGATCCAACACCTCCTCCAGGCTGATCACCCCTTTTTGCCGGAACAGCCAGCTCACGCAGCCGGCTTCTCCCAAGCTGCCGCCGGTTTTGCTGAAGGCTTCTCGCACCTCGGCAGCCGTGCGGTTGCGGTTGTCGGTCATGGCCTCGATCAACACAGCCACCCCACCGGGGCCGTAGCCCTCGTAGCGAACTTCTTCCAGGGGGCTGTCGTCGCTCCAGTTACCGGCTCCCTTGGCAATGGCTCGTTCGATGTTTTCGCTGGGCATCCCCGCTGCCTTGGCTTTCTCCACTGCCGCCCGCAACTGAAAATTCCCATCCGGATCTGGCAAGCCGTTGCGAGCCGCCACGATGATGGCCCGCGAGAGTTTGGTAAAGAGGCTGCCCTTTTTGGCATCTACACGGGCCTTTTGCCGTTTAATGTTGGCCCACTTGCTGTGTCCTGCCATGCCGCCGTACACCAGTCAAGCAATGATTAGAGGGATCCCTCCATTTTTGAAGCCTAGATCACCTCAGCTCAGGACTCAACCCCACGGCAACTGGGAGGGTACCGGCCTGGTCACAAAACAAGGGATCCTGAGGATCCCTCACAACCCAGACTTAGCCACCCCATAACCCCCTCAGGGCTGGATCGGCTGCCGCTGAATTACATCCCCTTGAGGTGGAGGTGGAGCGGCTGGGGTTTCTTGAGGAGTAGGTGTTGCCTCTACGGGAGGAGTTGCTCCAGGAGGCGGGGGCAGAGGGGGCACACCTTCTCCAGGCACAGGCCCAGGTGTAGGCGTGGGGGTTGGGGATGGAGTTAGAAAGGGCGTCACCTGTCCCAACAGCTCGGCATAGAAAATCGCATCTTGCTCTGGCCCAAAGCGCCCCACTTCCCAACGGTGACGGGGCACAAACATTGTTTGCAGCAGCACTTCCCGGCTGACAAAAGCGGGAGTACCCGAGAAGACGTAGCCATCGACAATGACTCGATTCAAATCGGGCCGAGTTTGAAACACCCGATCCACCTCCCGCAGCATCTCCGTATCCAGCCGCCCCAGCAGAGTTTCCAGGGTGTCTTCAGGGCTGATCGGTACTCGCACCGAAAAGCGATAGCCTTCGCAACGATAGTCCCCACAGATCTTGACCAGCTCGTTACGCACCCGGATTTGCGCCCCAGGATCGAGATTGCGCCCCGGCACAAGGACTTCTTCCTGAGGTTGCTGTTCGACCGGCTGGGCCCATAGCTGGAGTTGACTTGCCCATCCTGCCCAAACCAGGGATCCGAAAAACAAGCCAAATCCCAAGCCTTTCAGGGGAAGGCTCCAACCCAGACTGCCCTGCTCAGAGCGAGGTGAAACGGGGGGCTCACAATCCTGGATCGGGCTGTTCATAAAGCGTTGACCGATTCTTCAGCGATGGCTACCGCCAAATCTACCCGACATCGGCCAGAGAGGCACTAGGCAGGGAGAAAAATAGGGTATTGGCCTCGGATCAGTTTCAAAACAGGGGCAGAAGAGAAGCTTTGACCAAGAAAACTGGGTTGCAAGCCCCGCCCTAAGGCCTACGGCCCGCTGACGCGACCAGGGCGGCTTTGTGCTATGGTGTTGAACGAACTCCGCCAACTTGAATAGGGCGCAGTGTCAACAGGGAAAGTATCTGGGAGTTCATCCCAGTAGGTGGCGTCATAGCATCCCCCACCACTTGCAAGGGTGGTGTAGCTCAGAAAGTTAGGAGTCATCCTGCAACCTGGGAAAGAATCCTTGCCATTTAGGGCAGGGAGAATGTCAAGCGATGGGCCTGCAGCTCCACTATCGTACTTGGGGAGAAGGGATCCCCTCCCTCCCAATCTTGATGCTCCACGGCCATCCGGGCAATGCCGACTGCATGGCGGTATTTGCAGAGGCAGTGGCGGGAATGCACCCCTGTGTGGCGCCAGATCTGCGCGGCTATGGACGTTCGCAGGTGGTGGATCCCTTCGAGATGGAGGAGCACCTGGAGGATTTGGAATTACTGCTCAATCGCCTGGGCTGGCAGGCGTGTCTGGTGCTGGGCTGGTCTTTGGGCGGGATCCTGGCCCTGGAGTTGGCTTTGCGGCTGCCGCAGCGGGTAAAGGGTTTGGTCTTGGTGGCCAGTGCCGCCTGCCCCCGCAGCAACCATCCCCCCACCGATTTTTGGGATCAGGTCAACACCGGCGTTGCCTCGCTGCTCAACTGGCTTTGGCCCGGCTGGGAATGGAACATCGAGACCTTTGGCCGTCGCTCCCTTTACCGCTACCTGATGCAGCAACAGACCCCAACGGCCTATCGGTATTTGGCGCACATGGCCTTGCCCGCCTATCTGCACACCTCCCCCCAGGCTCGCCAAGCTCTACGCGCTGCTCTGCAACGGGGCTACAACCGCGAGGGAGAGCTGCACCGAATTCGCATCCCGGTACTGCTTATGGCCGGCGAGCGGGATCGCCACATCACCGCCAACAGCAGCCTGGCCACAGCCCGCGCCCTGCCCCACTGCACCTGCATTGTCTATCCCAACGTGGCTCATCTCTTTCCCTGGGAGATCCCCGACCGGGTGGGACAGGATCTGCGCCGCTGGCTCAGCGCTCAAGACTGGGCAAGTGGGATCCCGGTGGTTGGCTCTTCCGCTCCCTCTGCAGACAAGGCGGCAGAAGCCTGACCCTGGGCCAACTTCCGCAGCCGGGCAAAGGCCTCTTCCTCCAGATGGATCTGCTGCTGCTGTTGTTCTTCTGGGGTGCGCAGGCGCTTTCCCAACGGCTGTTGCAGCGTGCCCAAGAGCAACGGCTCGGAAACTCCCGGCTCGGGATGGATGACGGTGCGGGCCCGCAAGGTGAACACCGGCGAACCGGTGGAGAAGCGGCCCGGGGATCCCAAATCGCTGGCCGCCTGCTTCAGGGTGAGGATCAGTTGCTCTGGGGTGATATCCGGGCTGACAGCAATAACCGCTCGATCCGCCCCTTGGTCATAGACGGTGGTGTAGGGGGCAGCACCGGGAATGCGGGAGCGAAAGATCGGCCCCAAGCTGAGGGCAAAACATCCCGCTGTTAAAACCAGCGCAAACGCCGTGTAGCCCACCAGCGCAAACTTCAAGGGCCAATTGCGGATCCAGGCCAGCAGGGTGAGCATAGCCAGCAAGCCTGCTAGACCTAGCCCAATTTGGGTGGCAGAGGCAAAGAAAGATTCCAAAGTTCCATCCATAATTCCCCAGTTTAGCTAGACTGCCGGGAAGCCCTGCCCTCTATGCATCAGCATGAGTGCGGGAGTATGTCACCCCCTAGAGCTTCATCTCTAAGTGCAGGGTAAGCGCGATTCTAACTGCCCTATCTAGGGATCCCGTCCTGCTGCCGCGAACGGTGTTGGGCAGAGTAGCCCTCAGAACATCGCCGGGCCAACATAGCTTGGTCTATCTCGTGGTACCACTTGTTTCAGATCTTCACGCCCTCCTTATCTAGCCGGTAGGCTCGTAGTGACAGGTTACCCAAAAGACCTCCATCCCGCTGCCGCGAAAGGCTGCCTTTGTCTCAAGTCAAGACGAAGCTTATTCAGGATCTGGACGCAAGATGCCCTACAACCTACTCCAGAAGGGCTTGGCCGTTTCTATCACTGGGTCTTTGGTGAGAAGAGGCGAGAGGGATCAACCTACCAAACCCAGAAAGCAGCGAGCCTTACAGCTCGTCACAGCAGACTAAAAATTATGGGCAAGGTCGGATTCGAACCGACACGGTTTCCCGCCGCATTTTGAGTGCGGTGCGTCTACCAGTTTCGCCACTCGCCCGACCTGGAAACATTATCCTACTGAACTGGCGAAACCTCGTCAACCAATCCTCCCAACCCTAGTTGCGGCGGTCTTTCTCCAGTTGCTGGGCCTTTTGCCGAAGCTGGCGGGTTTGCTCCATCACCTCCTCCAGATCCTCGTGGGATAGCCGCTCGACGTAGTTGATCTTGATCTCTTCCAGCAAGTCTTGCAGGAGAGAGCGAATTTCCTCCAAAGCGTGCTCCTGGGTGAGTTCTCGTGCCAAGACTTCACCAAACCGCTGCATCAGTTGCGCTGCCAGCTTGGAGCCAACGGGATCCTCGAAACTGCCCGTTAGGGTTTTGTAGGTGGTGGTAGTCAGCTCGTTGGCCAGGCGCTCCGTCAGTTGGCTGGGCAGGGATCCCAGGCCGGGAAGCTGTTCTAGAGTTTGCATGGCAGGCAACTGCTTGAGCAGGCCATCCAGGTTGTAGCGGAGCAGTTGTTGCAGCTCCGGTTGCACCTGGGGCAAAACGCGGTAGAGGACAATGCGAAAAACCAGGTTGGCAATCGCCTCCAGCTCGTTGGTGTTGTTGATGTCGATGTAGTCCCGCGGGGTACGTGCTGCCGGCAGTAGGGGCAGGGATCCCCGCTGAATGGATACCTGGATTTGGTTAATCACCCGCACAACAATGACTTCCGTCAGGTCTTCGGCGAAGTTGGTGACAAAGCCTTGGCTCACCTGAGCGCGTACCCGCTCCAGATCCAGCAACTGCGCTTGTCCCAGCCGGATGGTGACGGGGATCACCCGCAGCCAGCGCCAAAAGGGCAGCAGCAACAGCACATCGTACCAACGCCAGAGCATGGCATCCAGCCAATTGACGCCGGTGTAGCGGCGGCTGATGGCCACCGTGCGCAGCAAAAATTCCAGCCCAAACAGAAGCACGAAGGGAAAATCCAGCACCGGGAAAAAGTCAACAGGGTTACCGCTCTCACCAATGGGGCGGAAATAGTTGGTCTCGAAGAGAGGGCGCAGCCGGGTCTGGAAAAATTCAATTCCATCTGCGGGATCGGCGCCGGCCAAGTACTCAGCAGTCCAAAAGCGGGCAAAGGCGGCTCTGGCAGAGTCGGCTTCTGGGATGTGCTCCCGCATCAAATTGAGGATACGCACAAACTGGCCGGTTTTGTTGGCGCCCTGAAAGGGGTTGGTCTCGATCATCTCGTCGCTGAGCTCCCGCAAGCGGGCCAGGATTGGTGCAGCCGCTTCCGACTCCACGCCAAACCGCAGGGTAACCTGGCGCAGCTCATCCACCAGGGCCAAGTAGCGCTGGGTTTCGGGGTTGGGCTCAATGCCCTTGATGGGGTCGTATAGGTCGGTCACCGGAGAACGGCTGGTTTCTTCGGAAAGAATCGGCAGCGGAATAGGTGGGCCAAAGGCGCCAAAAATTTGCACCCGACCCTGGAGCCAAAAGTCTCGCCCAGGCACGTAGCTCATGTCGAAGAGCACCAAGCACAGATTGCTCAGGGCCAGCAGGGCCATCCCCTTCTCGTAGAGGAGCAGCCAGCGGCTTCGCCCCCTGAGGACAGAGCGTCTGAGAATCCGTTGAGCAGCGTTCAAAGGACTCCGTCCCGGCCTTGGGTCAACCAGTTGGTTTGAGTCAGCCTTAGTCTACCACCCCTGGGGTGAGCCACCCTTGGCTTGAGCAAGCTGTAGTGCAACCTGGCCAAAATGCCGCCAAATGGCCTCTGCCTGTGGCCCCACCTGGCGCAGAATCCAACCCTTACAGATGGGATCCGGAGACTTGACCAGCCAGTGTAGGGGCTCTGTCCCGCTGACGCAAACGGTCGGCCAAGGGGGCTCCGGCCAATCCCCCAGCAAATACAAGGATCCCCAACAGAGGTGGAATCCCAGCACCGACGCGGCGGAGACTTGTCGATGGGGAAAGTGCAGATCCATGTGTTCCTGGAGCCAGAGTTTTCTCCCCTCTGGGGAGGATGGGATCCCAGCAGTGACCCAAACTTGCAAGCAGTTGGCAAGATGTTGAAACTGCCAGCGTTCGTCCATGGCCAGCCGTCCGGCAGTCCAGATCTCGGCATAGGCCAGGCGGGCTGTGGGATCCAGCTCAATTTGCACCTGCTGGCGAAAGTCTGCCCCTGCCCCCGGAATGGTCGGGTGAGGGATCCAGATCAACTGGCTGGTGGGGGCCAGCTTGACCTTGACCTGTTGCCGAATCAAGCCGGGATGCAGCCGCGTTGCCCCTTGGGTGCGAATTTCCAGCGCCGAGCCTGGCCCCAGCCCGATCTCGATCCGGTGGCGATCCCCACCCAGCAGGCCGCCGTTGGGGTTGCGCAGGTAGTACACAGGTGGCTCCCCAGGGGATCCCAGCCATTGCAGGGGAGCCTGAGAATACTCCCAAATACGGGTATGTTCGCCTCGGCGGGTTGCCTTCAAGATGGCCTTACCGAAGTTCACAGGCGGCTCACCGAGGGGGGGTCGGCCTTGATGGGCCGAAACAGCACCTCCCGCTCCAGCCAACTGAGAACCTGCTCCAGCCCCTCACCCGTGCGCAGGTTGGTAAAGACAAAGGGCCTATCTCCCCGCATGCGACGGGCATCCCGTTCCATCACCCCCAAGTCTGCTCCCACATAGGGAGCCAGATCGATCTTGTTGATCACCAGCAGGTCGGAGCGGGTGATCCCCGGCCCGCCTTTGCGCGGGATCTTGTCCCCTTCGGCCACGTCGATGACGTAAATGCAGGCGTCCACCAGCTCCGGGCTGAAGGTAGCTGCCAAGTTGTCCCCCCCCGATTCCACCAAGATGAGATCCAGGGGGCAAAAGCGGCGCTCCAGCTCCTGAATGGCGTCTAGGTTGAGGGAGGCATCTTCCCGAATGGCCGTGTGGGGGCAGCCCCCAGTCTCTACACCGATGATCCGCTCTGCCTCCAGGGCCTTGGCCCGCACCAAAAACTCGGCATCCTCGCGGGTATAGATATCGTTGGTCACCACCGCCAAAGACAGGTGATCCCGCAGCGCCAAGCAGAGCTTTTCCACCAAAGCGGTTTTTCCGGATCCCACCGGGCCGCCAATGCCAACCCGTACCGGCTGGGAAGTTTGCGCAACTTTGCCCGACATCGGATACCTGCTCCTCTTTTTGGGCATTCTAGAACCAGATGCTTGCAAGGGATCCGAGTATGGTTCGGCTTTTGGTGGCAACTGCTGTGGTGCTGGTGGGATTTTTGCTGGTTAACCGCCTCTATCGCAACCCGCTGAGTTCGGAGCCGAGACCAGAGCAAGCCAGCCCAGAAGCTGCCCAGCAAGGGATCCCTCAAGGTGGGCCGCTGCAGATTTACCAATCTCGGGAACAGATCCAGCAAACCCTCAACCAAGGGGCTACCGCCACCCAGCAGCAGGTGGAAGCCGTTGAGCAATCCTTGGGCAATCCTTGACCCTTGACAAGTAAGAAGGGAGGCAGGTGCCTGGTTTCAGGCGGAGAAGGGATCCCTCCCCCAGACCGTGAAGCGCCCCTCAGGCTTGGGCGGATCCCCCAGACGCGCTAAAGTCGAGAATGCTGCAATTTTATAGACCGTCCATGCGGATCCCTCCTGTTACCCCAGAGAAAGCCGATAAGCAACTGCAAAAGGTTTACGAAAGCCTGGAGAAAACCTACGGCACCGCCCTCAACCCCCTGCAGGTGATGGCCCACAAGCCCCAACTGATGCGAGCCGTGATGAACCTCTACGGGGCGCTGCACACCCAAAACCCCAACTTGCCTGAAGAGCTGAAGGAGCTGGTCAGCATCCGCATTGCCCAAATCAACGGCTGCCGCCACTACTGCCTTCCCTACCACACCCTGCAGGCGCAAAAGTACGGCGCCTCCCCTGCCAAAATTGCGGCGGTGGCCCAGGCCCGCACCAGCACCCTCTACACCGAGGCGGAAAAGCTGGCCATCGAGTACGCTGAGCGGATGACCGTGCCCAGCATGGTGGTGACCGACAGCTTCTTTGCCCAGCTAAAAGCCATTTGGTCAGATGAAGATCTGGTGGAGCTATCGGCTTGGATTGGCTTCATGAACTTCTGGACCAAGGTGATTGCCGCCCTAGATGTGCCTTTGGATCCCGTCTTTGCCGAGCAGCTTCACGTCTCTTAGGTAGCGGCGGGCTCTCCTCTCCCAGAGGGAGAGGGGATGGGGGTGAGGGATCCCGACCCAAACCCTCCACTAGGCCCAGTCGTCTCGCGTGCTAAAGCTGCGGTCGTACACCTGGCCGCGGGCATGGATCTGGCGGGTCTGGGCGAACAGCTCTTCTTCGCTCATGCCCCACTGTTCCAAGATCTGATCCAAATCCCGCTGCAGATCCCAGGCGCCGGGGAAGCCGTGGTAACGGATGCGCAAACGGGCAACTTCCGCCAGCACCCACTCGGAGAGGGGCCTCTCCTGGGCCTGCACCATCAGCTCATCGAGCACAGCCCGGTCGGTGGCATACTGCGGATGTTGCTGCTCTCTCCGGGATGGGCCATTCGCGGGTGAACGGGATACAGCCATCGGCCTCCCTCCTTTTTCTCTCACTCTAGTTGAGTTCCCCTGGAGATTTTCAATATCGAGGATTGGGATCCTTGATGGCATGGGATCCCGAGAAGGCAGAAGAAAACGGCTATACTGCAAATGTTGCAGACTATAAACATTCTTCAGTTGCGGAGGCGGCGGCTATGCCCATGCCCATGATCGAGACCCGTACCGACCGGATGTTGCTCAACTTTGGGCCGCACCATCCCTCCATGCATGGGGTTTTGCGCCTGCTGGTCACCCTAGACGGTGAAAACATCGTCGATTGCGAACCGGTGATTGGCTACTTGCACCGCGGCATGGAAAAAATCGCCGAAAACCGCACGGTGGTGCAATACCTGCCCTACGTCTCCCGTTGGGACTACGGGGCCGGCATGTTCAACGAGGCCATCACCGTCAATGCCGTTGAGAAACTGGCCGGGATCAGCGTGCCCAGACGGGCCAGCTACCTGCGGGTGATCATGTTGGAGCTAACTCGTATTACCAACCACCTGCTCTGGTTTGGCCCCTTCTTAGCAGATTTGGGCGCCCAAACCCCCTTCCTCTACGCCATGCGGGAGCGGGAGTGGATCCTAGACTTGTTTGAAGCCGTCACCGGCATGCGCTTGATCAACAACAACTATTTCCGGGTGGGCGGCGTGGCGGTGGACTTGCCCTACGGCTGGACGGAAAAATGCCTAGACTTTTGCGAGTATTTCTTGCCCAAAGTGGATGAATACGAGCGGCTGGTGACCGACAACCCGATTTTCCGCCGGCGGCTGGAAGGGGTGGGCACCATCTCCAAGCAGGATGCCATCAATTGGGGGCTGTCCGGCCCCATGCTGCGGGCCTGTGGCGTCAACTGGGATCTGCGCAAAGTGGATCACTACGAATGCTACGACGACTTCGACTGGGAGGTGGCCGTTTACCCCGAAGGGGATTGCCTGGCCCGCTATCGGGTGCGCATGAAAGAGATGCGCGAGTCCTGCAAGATCGTGCAGCAAGCCGTCAAGGCTTTGCCAGGAGGCCCCTTTGAAAACCTGGAAGCCAAGCGGATGCTGGAGGGGCCGAAGTCGGAGTGGAACAAAGGGGACTACCAGTTCATCAGCAAAAAGCCTTCCGCCAATTTCAAGATCCCCAAAGGGGAAGCCTACGTGCGGGTGGAGAGCGCCAAAGGAGAGCTGGGCATTTACATCGTGGGAGACGACAACGTTTGCCCCTGGCGCTGGAAGATCCGTCCCCCCGGCTTTGTCAATTTGCAAGTGTTGCCTCAGCTCATTCGCGGCATGAAGGTAGCCGACATGATCGCCATCCTCGGCAGCATTGACATCATCATGGGCGAGGTGGATCGCTAGGAATCGCTAAGATACTTACGGAAAGCGAGGACAAAGGCGATGGCCTGGGCGATCTTGGTTCTGCCGCTGTTGATTGTGTCTGTCATTGCTGCGATTATTGGCCCCAAGCAATGGGCTAAGTACCAAGAGGAAAGGCGCCGCCGCGCGGAAGAGCTATCTGATGCTCGCCTTCAGGCCATCATCCAGCAGGAGCTACGCCGCCGCAACCGTCCCCCCCAATCGGATCCCAACGGGAAAACTTAGCTACAGGGATCCCAAACCCTACCCAACCCGCCATCTCTAGGGAGCTACTCACCCCCATGACAAACGCTGGTATCGACCTACAACTTGGCTTCGAGACTGCCCTACAGAACCTAGGCTTGGGAGCAGGTGCAGCCCATGCCCTCTGGATGCCCCTGCCGATGTTGCTGCTGATCATCGCCGCCACCTTGGGGGTGATGGTCATGACCTGGCTGGAGCGAAAAATCTCGGCAGCAGCCCAACAGCGGATTGGCCCCAACATGGCCGGCCCTCAGGGGGTGCTGATCCCCATTGCCGATGGCATCAAGCTGCTGACCAAAGAAGATGTTCTGCCCATCTTGGCCGACCCAGTCTTGTTTACGCTGGGGCCGATATTGGTTTTCCTGCCCGTCTTTTTGTGCTACCTGGTGGTTCCCTTTGGCCAGAACCTATTGATCTCCAACATTGCCATTGGCGTGTTCTTCCTGATCGCCACCTCCAGCGTGCAACCCATCGGTTTGTTGATGTCGGGCTACGGTTCCAATAACAAGTACTCCTTGCTGGGTGGGCTACGCGCGGCAGCTCAATCGATCAGCTACGAACTGCCGCTGGCCCTGTCAGTGTTGGCCGTGGTGCTGATGAGCAACGGTCTGGACACGGTGGGGATCGTGGAGCAGCAGAGCGGCCTGGGCATTCTGAGCTGGAACGTCTGGCGGCAGCCCATTGGCTTTGTCATTTTCCTGATCTCGGCTCTGGCGGAAACGGAGCGGATCCCGTTCGATCTGCCGGAAGCAGAAGAAGAGCTGGTAGCCGGTTACCAAACGGAGTACTCCGGCATGAAGTTTGCCCTCTTTTATCTGGGATCCTACGCCAACTTGCTGCTGGCTTCTCTGATTGCGGCAGTGCTGTACTTGGGGGGTTGGTCGTTTGTGGTGCCGGTGGAAACGATTGCTGCACTTGCCGGGATCCCCTTGGATAACCCTTTCTTGCAGATCGGCGCGGCGGCCTTAGGCATTGTCATGACGATGGTCAAAGCTTTTATCTTCATCTTCTTGGCCATCCTGCTGCGCTGGACCTTGCCGCGGGTGCGCATTGACCAACTGCTGGACTTGGGGTGGAAGTTTTTGCTGCCTGTATCCTTTGTTAACTTGCTGCTGACGGCAGCCCTAAAGCTCGCCTTCCCCACCTTTTTTGGGGGTTGAATGAGAAGTAAAGAGGCAAGAGAGGGAGAACATAGGTCATGACGTTTCTCAAGCGTGTCAAAGAATATGTGGGCGATGCCTTCCGAGCTGCCAAATACATCGGCCAAGGGATGGGGGTTGTCTTCGACCACATGGGTCGGCGCCCGGTAACCGTGCAATACCCCTTCGAAAAGCTGATCCCCTCTGAGCGCTTTCGGGGACGCATCCACTTCGAGTTCGACAAGTGCATTGCCTGCGAGATCTGTGTTCGAGTTTGCCCAATTGACCTGCCGGTGGTGGATTGGGCCTACAACCCAGAGCTGAAGAAAAAGGAGCTTTACAGCTACAGCATTGATTTCGGGGTGTGCATTTTCTGCGCCAATTGTGTGGAGTTTTGCCCCACCAACTGCCTCTCGGTAACTGAGGATTATGAGCTGGCCGCTTACGACCGCCACGACCTCAACTACCATCAGGTGGCGATGGGCCGTCTGCCCTCTAAGGTAACTGAGGACCCAATGGTGACCCCACTGCGGGAGTTTGCCTATCTGCCTAAAGGGGTTATTGACCCGCACGACCTGCCCCCTGGATCCCAGCGGGCTGGCAAACGACCGGAGGAGATTCTGGCGGAAATGAGAGCGGCCAAAGCTGCTAAGGAAGCCGAAGCGAAAGCAGCCAAGGCTGCTGCGGAATAGCGTGACATACTCCCGCACTCATGCTGACGCAAAGCGCTCCGCGCCGCTGTCCGCCACCCCTAGCCCCTTTCCCAGGGGATGTGACTGTTTGAACTTGTGGGACTGCCTTCCAGCATCGCCCGCTGCCGCAAGGTGATGGCCAGAAAAAGCGTCGAGGCCGCGAAGTTGGAGCTGTCCTTAGTGGGAATGAGATGCCTGGGGCGCAGAAATAAGGTCTTCTGAACCCTGCGATCTGCAATCAAAGATCTGAGTATGAGTATAGGTGTGGTGTCCTAGTCTGAACCAAAATGGCCATACGTGGGCAGGGCAGATGGCTGCCAGCCTTGGCTAACTTCAGGGGAAGGAAAACGTAAACCTACCCGCCAAGCCAGGGGATGTGGCCGAGCCGCTAAAAGTCTGCGCGACGTTTCCGCTCTTGCGAACCGTTACGGTAAAGGGAATGGGAGCAGTTGATTGGGAGCAGCGCCGGAACAATCTCACCTCGATGAAGTATGGCCCTGAGGGCGGGGTGGAAGCCCAAAAGACATTCTCCACAGCATTTTGGGTTACGGCAACACAGTCGGCATTGGCATCCACATCCAGCCGTCCTCCAGAAGGGACAATTCGGTTGTTAAAAAACACGGTCTGCTGCGTGGGATCCGTAACATACAGGTCAAGGTCATCGATGGTGTTCCAACTCAAGGTAACTTGAATGGGGCCGGTGCCCAATACTGGAGGTGTGGGGGTGGGAGAGGGTGTCGGTGCAGGAGTTGGTGGTGGCCTCAGGGTAGGAGTTGGCGTGGGCGCAGGTTCCCCAGTGACCCTCTGAGCAAAGTTTCCTTGGAAAGTATTGCCAGCCAGGTAGGCTGCGACTACCGCATCTGGGGTGCCGGGGGCTGCTTGAATTGCTATCCCTATGCCCTCGCCTCGAGCCAGAAATGTATTTCCAGAAAGGGTACGGGCTTGTGTTCCTTGCAAAATGCGAATGCCGACGCTCCCGGCTATCCCACCCACGCCGATCCTGTTGGATTGAATGGATGGAATTGAGCCTGCCCCATCCAGCTGAATCCCGGTAGTGCCACTCGTACCTGCTTGCCGCGCCTGCAGTACCAAGCCGGCTCCAGCCGTGGGTGGATCCCCTTCGATTTGGTTGTTGCGGAAGGTCCCGCCGGAGTTGTCACCATAGCGAACGGCCAAAGCCCCCAAAGCCTGGAGGAGGATCGTGTTGTTTTCAATGGTGGGATTGCTGCCCGGCACAGTGCCTATGCCCACCCCACCCGTTTTACTGACAATCGGCGAGACACGGCTGACCCGGCCATTCCCAGAGATCTGCACACAGGGATCCAAAAATTGCTGGCACAAAATCTCGGCCAATTGGTTCAAGGCTCCCTCTAGAACCGCAGCATTGCCGTTGACCAAGATGTTGGAGCGAGGGTCGTTGAGGGTGACCTTGCGCGGCTGAAAAGTGCCGTTGTTCACCTGCACCCGTCCACCCCCCAGCACCACATCTACCCCCTGCAGGCTGGTTTGGCCGGCTACAATCACGTCAAAGAGCCCGGTCAGGATCTCATAGGCGGTGGAGCTGGTGATGCGAATGCGACCGCCGTTGGTGCCATCGCCGCCATCCAGGGCCAGGTTGCTTTGCAAAGTTTCCCTGCCCGTCCCCAAAATCTCGATCAGCACCTCCAGGCCGGCTGTGGCAGTCTGAAGTCGCTGCGCCTCTGCAACTGCGTCTGCCAGTTTGGTAAAGGGGCCACTGGCCGGATCCACTCTCAGGATGATGGGCCCGCCACCTGGCGGAGGAAGAGGTGGAGAACTGCCGCCGCCACCCCCACAGCCGAGGGCAACCCCCGCCAACAGAGGCAGCAAGGCTGAACAGATCCCCCAACCAGATTTGGATACTTGGCCAAGCATAGGTGGAAAGCCCTTTCAAGCGCTTAGCGGTCAAGGTTGTCAGAGCAACAAACAACTGCCACGGGGTCAAGGTACAGATGGCCAAGCTGGGATCCAATGCCCTCAGCAAAAGCATCCTCTAACGAATCCCCTCCTCAGTCAAGGCTTCGCAAGGGATCCGCAATCAATCATCAATCGGCAACAAAAATCTCAAAAATCTAGCGCTCTTCAGGAACTTGGAGGGTTCCGGCGATAATGTTCTGCTTCACCGCTTCCACGGCGGCCACCAAATCTGCCGGGAGCAAGGCTTGGTTGTACTCATCCAGAGCATAGCCGACACCCTCATTCTCCAGGCCAAAGGTTTGAATGCCGCCGACAAAGTTGCCTTCCACCACGCTGCGAATCACTTCATAGGTGGCCACATCCACCCTCTTCAGCATCGAGGTGAGACCGTGGTTGAGGGTGGCAGGGTTGTTATCGGTATCCCCCAGGTAGTTTTGGTTAGCATCCACACCGATAAAGAACAGCGGACGGGTATCCCCACTGCAGAGGCTGGCATAATCTGCGGGCTTGGGCACTTCCGCAAAGGGATCCCGAATGAAACTCACCCCGGCGGGCAGATCGGAGGCTCTGAGGCATCTCTCTTGCTTGACAAAGTCGATCAACCCCAGGCCGGATCCCCCGGCAGCGGCATAGATGATGTCGGCCCCTTGGGCTTTTTGGGCAGCAGCGATCTCTTTGGCTCGGGCCGGATCGTTCCAGGCGGCGGGCGTAGTCCCGACATAGTTGGCAATGACGCGACAGGTGATGCCGTCTTCGGCGCAGGCATATTCCACCCCGGCTCGATAGCCCGCCTCAAACTTGTGGATCAGGGGGATGTCCATGCCCCCCAAGAAGCCGACTACACCGGTTTGGGTTTGCTTGCCGGCAATGTAGCCCACCAAAAAGGATCCCTCATGTTCTCGGAAGAGGAGGCTGGCCACGTTGTCTTTTTCGGGGGAAACTGCGTCCACCAAGCCGAACTTCACCTCTTTGAACTCAGCGGCACTGGCGGTAACAGCCGGTTCCAGGGCAAAGCCCACCCCAATCACTACATCAAACCCCTCTTCGGCAAACTTGCGTACCCCCGGCCCCAGTTGGGAGGGATCCGTCGGCTCAAAGTCGAACACCTGCACTCCAAAGTCCTGCTTGGCGCGTTCCGCCCCTTCTGCCGCCGATTGGTTGAAGCTGCGATCGTTTTTGCCCCCTTCTCCAAAGGCAATACCCACCCGTATTTGAGGCTGAGCGGCACTGCTGAGAACGAACAGCCCCGTCAATATCCCCGTTAATACCCAAGAGATCCCCAAGGTTTTGCGCATCATGATGGTTTCCTATCGCCCCAGTAGCTTGATTAGCATCTCTCGAAAAGCCATTTTGTCCGCTCTGAGCACAACCTCAGCATTGGCAGGCCGACCCAGAATGCCTAGGCGATCCACCAAGCTATAGCCGCGAGTTAGCTCTCCGCAACATTCCACGTCCACATAGTGACGGGAACTTTGGCCAATCAGTTCCGGCTGCAAAGCCATGGCCATGGTTAAAGAATCGGGATGGGTGATGCCGTCAAGACCTCCCCCTTCAGGATGGGAGCGGTTGAACTCCCAGGCCACCCGGTTCACCGCTAAGTAAAAGCGGCTGAGGGGAGTATCCAGGGAGAGGATCGGTTCTAGCTCTTCTCGTGTCAAAAAGCCATCGCTGACCGCCAGATCCCAAGGGGACAGCACCACCTCAAATCCAGCCTGCAACACCTTTTTGGCCGCTTCCGGATCCACGTAAAAGTTGAACTCGGCAGCCGGTGTGATGTTGCCGAGAGCATGGTTGGTGCCACCCATGATCCAGAGTTTTTTCACTTTGTGAGGTAGGTTGGGATCCTGAGCCAAGGCAAGAGCCAGGTTCGTCAGGGGGGCTTGGGCGATAATCTGCAGCTCTCCGGCCCAGCGGTTGGCCAGCTCCACAATGGCTGTCGGGGCGAAAAGCGATTCCGGGCGCTGCCTGGCCTTGGGGAAAAAAGAATTGCCCATGCCGTCTTCTCCATGGACGTAGGCCGCTGTAACCAGCTTGCCCACCAGGGGTTTGCTGGCCCCGGGATAGACCGGGATCCCAGCTTTTCCCGCCACCTCCAGGGTATAGAGAGCATTTTCAACGCATTGTTCCAGGTGCAAATTGCCAGCACAGACGGTGATCGCTTCCACACTGCTGTTGGGCCAGAGCAACCCAAAGAGCAACGAGGTGACATCATCTCCCGCCGTATCCGTGTCGATCAAAAAGCGCTGCACAGCCATACACAGGCTAAGCCCAAATCAAGGTGTCATCTTAACCCTTGCAGGCAGTCTCAGGGCAGCCATTGAGCCGGTGTATCTTGAGAGGGGATCCGTGTAGGCTTGAGTCGATTGATGTCCTCTTCCATCCGTTCCATTACGCCGCAACAGATGGCCCAACACCTACGGGATCCCGAGGCTGGGCCTCTGCAATTGATCGATGTGCGGGAACCGGCAGAGCTGGAGCTGGTGAATTTGAATGCTTTAGGCTTTCGCAACTACCCCTTGAGCCGGTACGAGGAATGGAGGGAACGGATCCTCACAGAGCTGGATCCGAATCAGCCAACTTTTGTGCTCTGCCATCATGGCATCCGCTCTGCTCAGATGAGCCGGTGGCTACAGGCCAACGGGTTCACCCAGGTTTATAACATCAGCGGCGGCATTCACGCTTGGGCTTGTGAGGTGGATCCCTCCCTGCCCACCTATTGAGGTCACGGGCAAACCAGCACCATGTTCCCCATTCTTCATCTGCAGGGGGATCCCCAACAACGAGGCCAACAGTATGGATCCCAGGCGGCCCAACTCATTCGCCACAGCATTGCTAGTTACGCCCGCCAATTTGCCTACCGCTGTGGTCTCACCTGGCAGCAGGCCCAGACCCAAGCAGAGGGATCCCTGCCCTGGCTAGAGCGCCACGTGCCCCACCTGCTGGAAGAAATCCAAGGCATTGCCGCGGGGAGTGGCTTCCGTTTCGCCGAGATTCTGGCCCTCAATTTGCGCACCGAAATTTTATCCAGATCGGTTCCCAGGGGATCCCATCCCGACTGCGCCGCTGCTCTGGAACACAATCTCCAAAACGGGGTGCCCCAGCACCCACCGGATCCTGCTCATGAATTCAAGGGGATTGATCTCATCGATCCAGCCCAAGCCAACCCGGATGGGGGAGAATGTACTACCCTAGCGGCCTTGCCCCAGGCTACCTCCACCCACCACACCTACTTGGCCCAAACCTGGGATTGGCTTGGGGAGCAGCGCAGGGCCTGTGTGCTGTTGCGCGTTCACTCCGATACCCACCCTGCCTACCTCACCCTGACCGAAGCTGGGATCCTGGCCAAAATTGGCCTCAATCAAGCAGGGTTGGCCGTAGCCCTCAACCTCTTGCGCTCTACCCTAGATGGGCAAACCGAGGGAATGCCGGTGCATTTGCTATTGCGCTTGTTGTTGGAGTGTGAGGAGTGGCAGCAAGCTGTGGAGAGGGTGAGATCCTACCCCTACACCGCCTCCTCTTGTGTCAGCGTTGCCGGTATTACAGGACAGGCGACAGGCCTACAGCCCGCTAAGGCGACCAGCTTTGAAATCAGTCCACGAGGAATTGGCCTGCATCTCCCTCAAGGAGGGATCCTCGCCCACACCAATCATTTCCTGGATCCGGCCTTGCGAGAAGATGAGCTGCCCCCCCATATAGGATCCTCCACAAGGCTAGAACGGGCCTATCATTTGCTTCGCCAGAGTGCTCAAACGGGAACCCTAGACGCGGTCGCTCTTCAAAAAATCCTACAAGACCGGACGAATGCCCCCCACTGCATCTGCCGCCATCCGGATCCCCATCTGCCCGTCTGGGATCGCACCGAAAGCGTGGCGGCTGTGGTGATGGATTTGAACCGGCAAATCTTACACCTGGCCCCCAACATTCCCGATCAAGTGGAGTTTGTACCGATTTCCGGGATTTTCTAGGTTTGGGAGATGCAGTAGGATCGAGCTGAAGAGAGAGGAGGGGCAGGCGATCGCGTCCTTGCTGTCGCCACCAGACAGCGGGATGAGGAAAGTCCGGGCTTTCAGAAGAACACACCGCTGGGGAAACTCCCAGTGCGGGTAACCGCGAGGATAGTGCCACAGAAACATACCGCCGATGGCTGGGATCCCAGCACAGGTAAGGGTGCAAAGGTGGGGTAAGAGCCCACCAGCAACGTCGTGAGGCGTTGGCTCGGTAAACCCCGGTGGAAAGCAAGGCCGCAGCCGCAGGATCATGGCTGTTCTTCGCCCCTGTTGGCTGCATCGAGATCACGGTACCCAAAGCGGGGAAGGGTGCTCTCGATGGTGGTGAGCCGCTAGAGGGTGATGGCAACATCACTCCCAGATGGATGATCGCCAGTGCAACTCTGCACTACAGAACCCGGCTTACAACCTCCTCTCTTTTCTACTTGCACATCTACCTGTTTGCACATCTATTTGCACACAGAGAGAGTTTGTTCCGAGCTCACGGGAGTTCTGCAGGTTGCCGGGATCCCTGTGGTCTGGGGCTATTTATTGGCCGTAGTCAGTGTGTCGTTGGGAGAAGCTGTATCGCATGCCCACCTAGGGCACTTGGAGAGCCTTGTCCAATTGTGGGTGGCTGCGCTACGGCGTAGGTTCTGTCATTCTGGTCACGCCTGCCATCCACAGCTCCACGCAGGCTTGCAGGAGGGAGGGTATCCTGTCGGGTTCAGCGCTTTCTTCTGATTGTTTATCTGCCGGTTTCTCCTCATTCTGCTCCTCGACAGAGGGCTCCGCCCCGTCGGCGTGAACGGTGGGCAACTCGGCGGTTACTGCCAGCATGGCTGCTCCCAAAATCATCACATGCAAAACCCCAACGGCTGCATTAAGGCGATCCGGCTCGACAGATTGCAACTCAGAGTTGGGAAATCGCCGCAAATACTCTGTCAGTTGTTCTTGGGCCTGAGAAAAACCCAGCCGCAAGGCGCGACGATGCTCCTCAGAATAAAGACCGGCCTCTCCCACCAGGGAGCGCACCAGCTCAGGATTGTCGGCCAAAGCCCGAAAACAGGTGTGGACGTAGCGCAGGAGAATGGCTTGTAACCCAGAGCCTTGAGAGGGGGCGGGATCCGCCTTCAGGGGCAGATCGGCTATGCCGGAAAAGACCCCCAGCTCCCCAAATACGGCCAGGAGTAACCCTTGCTTGGTGCCGAAGTGCCGAAACAGGGTGACCTCATTCACTCCGGCCAAATCCGCAATTTGACGGGTGGTGGTCTGGGTGATGCCCTGACGAACGAACAGCTCCCGAGCCGCATTCAGCAGCCTTTGCCGAGAAGAAGGACGTGCCATAGTGAGGAGAAAACGTAAACTACCCGACCCTGACTGCTTCGCAGTACAGGGCGGGCTTTCGGTAGCCCTGCAGTTGGCAAGCCAACCACGAACCTCTAGGCTGGTTTACGGCAGCCCCCAAAAGCGCAATCACATTCGCACCATTCAAATCCGCATCCCCTTCCCATCCACAGTGTCCACACTTAAACTTCTTTCCACTGCGATAGGATTGCGCAGGGTCGGGATGAATGTGCAAACACCGGTGGCAGGTCTGCGACGTGTAGGCAGGCGGCACAAGAATCAGAGCAAC
>NZ_JBSSBR010000021.1:0-53461 GCF_054059035.1 Thermostichus sp. MS-CIW-36 | reverse complement strand
TCCGTCCCGCTAACGCGAATGGAAACAAACAGAATGCTATCGCTGCATAGTTGAACAGTGATGTTCAGCAGTGTTCAGCGTAAATGTATCAGGTAGGTATTGTGGGCATAGCTGCTCCGAATGGCAGAGAAACAGCCCGAAGATTCTGAGCTCTCCTCTCCACTCTTGGCTGGTCACCCCCCAGAGCCGAGCTGCCGGGAAAGGGTTGAGCTGCTCTCTTGGGATTTCTCGCTTGTTTATGATGATCTCGTGTGGGTTTCCAAACGCGGGCTGCTCAGCTTTTCAGGGAAACGTAAGGGATCCCACTGTGGGGTTTGGAGTTCCCTATGGCGGATGAGTTGCCGTTTACTCTAGATCAGCTCCTCATCGTGCGGGCAATTGCCCAGCAGGGTAGTTTTCGCCGTGCTGCCGATAGCCTGTTTGTCTCCCAGCCTGCCGTCAGCTTGCAAGTGCAGAACTTGGAGCGACAGTTGGGGGTGGTGCTGTTCGACCGCAGTGGGCGCAAGGTGGAGCTGACGGATGCCGGGAAAGTACTGCTGCAGTACAGCGAGCGCATCCTCAAGCTGTGCCGTGAGGCCGTCGAGGCCCTAGCGGATTTGCAGAAAATGGAGGGGGGGCATCTGGTTCTGGGGGCCAGCCAAACGGTGGGCACCTATGTCATGCCTTCTTTGATCGCCCAATATCACCGCCGCTATCCACAAATTTCCGTACAGCTCTTGGTGCAATCCACGCGGCGAATTGCCCAGAAATTGGTGGACGGCCAATTGGACGTGGCCATTGTTGGCGGGGAGATCCCCTTTGAGCTGCAGCGGCACTTGAAGGTGATGGCTCTGGCGGAAGATGAATATGTGTTGGTCGGTGCCCCCGGCTGTGCCATCGACTCTCCTGCGCTTGTGGATCTGCTGGCTTTGCCCTTCATCACCTTGGATCCCCAGTCGTCCACCCGGCAAACCATCGATCGGGTACTGAATCGCCACGGCATCAACCCTGCCCAATTGAATGTGCGGCTGGAGCTCAGCTCGATTGAGGCGATCAAAAATGCCGTCCAGGCGGGGTTGGGGGTGGCCTTTCTGTCCATGGTGGCAGTGGGATCCGATGTGGAACAGGGACGGTTCCAAAAGCTGGTGGTGGAAGGGCTGCAGATACGGCGTACCCTCTGGCTGGCTTTTAACCCAGAGCGCTATCAATCGCAGGCGGCCACCCGTTTTCTCCAGGGGCTGCTGACCCGCCAAGACTGGCTGAAAACTCCCCCGCCCCATTTGCAGTTGATCGGCTAAGTTGCGATGCGTTACGGCCTTTTCCGAGTTGATGGGATCCCAGGTAGATTCCGGTGGATTGAGCAGGATCCCTGTTCAAAGAGATACGAGAGATATTTCCGTATAGGTGCATTCGCTGTAGCCAATGCTGCTCCGGAAGAAACTGCATCTGCTGAATCTGTCTGTGTCTACTGACCCCAAGCCGATGACCAGGCAAACGCTGTTGGAACGGCTGCCTTTGGCGCAGCGCTTGGCAGAGTTACAAGCCCGCGTTCAAGGGATCCCGCTGCACAGGGTGGAATTGAAAGGGCTGAGCATCGCAGGGGCAGAGTCCTGTTGGGCTGCCTATCGAGAGTGGGGAAAGGGGATCCCACTGCTGTTTCTGCATGGCTTTATGGCCACTCACGCCAACTGGTGGCCGCTGATGCAAGAGCTGGGAGACGAGTATCGCTGCATTGCCTTAGATTTGCTGGGGTTCGGGCAGTCTGGCCAACCGGCTTTGCGCTACGACATCGCTGCAGAAGTGGAGTTTGTGCGCGGATTTGTCCAAACGCTGGGCCTACCTGCTCCGGTTTTGGTGGGCCATTCCTTTGGGGGATGGGTGGCAGCGGCCTATGCAGTACGGTATCCGCTGAGGGGATTGGTCTTGTTGGCTCCTGCCGGGATCCGCGACGACGGCTTTGTGAGACGCTACAACCATTTGCGGCCCTTGCTTTGGGAAAGCGCTTGGGTAGATTGGTTGCTGCGGGCGATCACCCCCTTGGCCCGCTGGTGGCATTGGGAAGACCAACTGGCCCAGCTCTTGTGGTTGCGCGGATCCCTGCGCCAACAGCCAGTCGCTCGGCAATTTCTTCGACAACGTCTGCGCCCGCAAGCTGCCGTCGATACGGTTGAACGTTATCTCCAACACATTCAGGCCCCCACACTGGTGATCGCCGCCGAACAGGACGACACCATTCCCCTCTGGCACTGCCAAACCTACGCAGAAGGGATCCCTGGGGCTCAGCTCAAGATCTTGCCCGGCGCCAGCCACGCCATCCCTGCCTTGCATGGGGAACAAGTGCTGCCCCTAATTCGGGAATTTCTCGACACAGCCCTTTCCGCCCAATGGGGGCTTTGAGCTGGGGGTGTAGCGTAACGCCTGACTCTAGAATGGACGGAGAGCGTCTGCAAGACTCCGCAGTGTTGCAAAGCAACACCGCCAATCTCCTCACCACTGGAACAAACTCTACCTTGCATCCTTTGAGCGGTTCAATCCAACTGGAACTGATCAACTTGAGCGCATGAAAGCCGTAGTCATGAGTGTGCCCGGCGGGCCAGAGGTTCTGCAGCTTCGAGAAGTACCTGAACCTCAGATTCGCGGTGAGCGGGAGCTGCGCATCCGCCTGAGAGCAGCCGGCGTCAACCCCATCGACACCAAGCTGCGGCGACGGGGCACCTTTTATCCAGAAGAGATGCCGGCCATTTTGGGGTGTGACGGTGCCGGCATTGTGGAAGCTGTGGGATCCGGAGTTAGGCACTTTGCGGTGGGAGACGAGGTGTACTTCTGCCACGGGGGTCTGGGCAAGCAGGCGGGGAATTACGCTGAGCTGATCGTGGTGGACGAGCGTTTTGTGGCCCCCAAGCCCAGAACTCTGAGCTTTGCAGAAGCTGCCGCTGCCCCGCTGGTGCTGATCACCGCCTGGGAAGCGCTGTACGACCGGGGACGTCTCCAGGCCGGCCAAAGTGTGCTCATCCACGGGGGAGCGGGTGGAGTTGGCCATGTGGCCATCCAACTGGCCCGTCTGCGGGGATCCAAAGTGGCCACCACCGTGAGCACCCCGGAAAAGGCAGAGTTTGTCCATTCCCTAGGCGCCAGCTTGCCCATCTTCTACCGGCAGACAGACTTTGTGCGCGCCGTTTTGGACTGGACAGGGGGGGAGGGGGTGGATCTTGCCCTGGATACCTTGGGCGGCGCGGTGTTGGAGCAGACCTTTCCTGCAGTGCGCGTGTACGGAGATATCGTCACCCTGCTGGCTCCGGCTCCGGAGACGGACTGGCGGGTGGCCCGCGACCGCAACCTGCGGGTGGGATTTGAGCTGATGCTCACCCCGATGCTGAAAAACCTCATCAACGCCCAGCAAAATCAGGCGGAAATCCTCAGGCAATGTGCCCGCCTCATCGACCAAGGCCAACTGCGAATCCAGCTCACCCACACCTTTCCTCTGGGCGAAGCGGCTGCCGCCCACCGGTTGCTGGAGCAGGGATCCGTTCTGGGCAAAATTGCCTTAACCATCCCCGAGTAGGCATGCTGGAGAAAGCCCGTTGAGGATCTGCCCATGGTTGCTCCTCTCACCCCCCACCTGCTGGAGAACGAGAGCTTCTACGAAAATGCCCTCTGCTGGCTAGGGCGACCCCAGACGGCCTATCGACTGTTGAGCGAAGCAGTTTTTCCTGCCATCTCTTCTTGGGTGCGGGGGGAGGTAGATAGCCACTCTTTTAACCACTGGCAACTGGAGGATGTGCGCACCTTTCTGTATCCGGTGGTGGCCTTGGGAGACCAAGAAACCCTTGTTCTCTCCAGCGAAGCCCTGCTCCTCTGCGGCATCGGCAACTATTACAACCCCTGTGACTTGGCCATTGTGGTGTTTGTGCAGCAGCCCCAAGAGCTGTTCAGCCAACTGATGCAGCGCATTCGCCGGGCCGAAGCCACTATCAGCCGCGGGCCAGACGTGCGCATGCTCTCGGAACAGGTAAACCTGGCCAAGCGCGGACAAGACTACATCAACACCAAATATCTGGTCTGGCCCTACGCTCTTTCCGGTGCTGCTCAAGATACGCTAATTCAGCAGGGGATCAGCCTCATCCGTCTTTCCCCCCAAGAAGCCGCCTTGCCCTTTGGGGAATAGGAGAGTCTGCTCTGTTGGCAGAAGGTAGGGATCCCCGTCCAAACATTTTTTCCATCTCTGTTGCCTTTCATGGTCGATGCCCACCTGCCCCCCTTGATTCAAGCGATGCTGGATCCCGCCTTCTACCCTCATCCGGTACGGGATCCCGTGCAGCTTGTTCAAACCCACATTTCCTATATTCTGCTGACAGGGGACTATGCCTATAAAGTGAAAAAGCCTTTGGACTTTGGCTTTTTGAACTTCACCACTCTGGAGAAGCGACGCCACTTTTGCCAAGAAGAGTTGCGCATGAACCAGCGCGGCGCTCCCGGCCTCTATCTGCAAGTTTTGCCCATTGTCCAGACCGATGGCCGATTTCAGTTCAACAGCAGCGGCGAGCCCATAGAATACGCTCTGCAAATGCGGCAATTTCCCCAAGAGCAACTGTTCAGCAACCTGTTTGAGCGGGGAGAGCTAACGCCGGCCTTGATGGAGGAGCTGGGGCGGGTGGTGGCGAGGTTTCACGCCCAAACCGAGACCAACGATTACATCCGCAGCTTTGGCCGGCCAGAACGGGTGCAAGAAGCCTTCGACGAGAATTACGCCCAAACCCAGCGCTACATCGGCGGCCCGCAAACGGCTCAGCAATATCGAGAAACCCAAGCCTACACCGATCGCTTTTTTGCCGAGCAGCAGGAGCTGTTTCAACAAAGAATAGAACAAAACCGCATTCGCGAATGCCACGGAGATTTACACCTGGGCAACATCTGTTTTTGGGAAGGGAAGATCCTGCTTTTTGATTGCATCGAGTTCAACGAAGCCTTCCGCTTTGTGGATGTCATGTACGACGTATCCTATGGGGTGATGGATCTGGATGCCCGCCATCGCCCCGATCTGGGAAACGTCTATTTGAACACTTACCTGGAAGAAACCGGAGATTGGGAAGGGCTGAAGATCTTGCCTATTTACCTCAATCGGCAGGCCTACGTGCGGGCCAAGGTCGCCTCTTTTTTGCTGGAGGATCCCACGGCAACAGAGGAAGCTAAGGCCACGGCCTTCAGTACCGCCGCCCGCTATTACCGTCTTGCCTGGGAATACACCCTCCCCAAGCAGGGGCAATTGTTCCTGATGTCAGGATTGTCGGGATCCGGCAAAAGCACGGTGGCCCGTCACTTGGCCCGTCAGCGGGGGGCCATTCACATTCGCTCCGATGCGGTGCGCAAGCATTTGGCCGGGATCCCTCTGCGGCAACGGGGGGGGCCGGAGGTTTACACCCCGGAGATGACCGATAAAACCTACCGCCGCTTGGTGCAGTTGGGAGTGGAGCTGGCCCAGGAAGGCTACACCGTGATTCTGGATGCCAAGTTCGACCGGCAGGCGCTGCGGGGGATGGCCATTGAGCAGGCCCAACGCCAAGGGATCCCGCTGCACATTCTCCACTGCTACGCCCCTGAACCTGTTTTGCGGGAGCGCCTACAACGCCGTAGCTCAGCTCCTCAGCCCCTCTTGGCCCCAGCCGGCTGCATCGATGGGGATCAGCAGCCCTCTGCCGACATTGCCGATGCCACCGCCGAGATGCTCTCCCAACAGCAGGCCCACTGGCAGGATTTTTCCGAGTCGGAACGGCCTTTTTTAAAGGTTTTGGATACCAGCCAAGATTGGCAATCTCAACTTCAGCAGGTCTAGATCTCGACTCAAACTGCACAAAGTCGAGAGAATTAACATCAGCAAGATGGATTTTGCCGTTTCTGGGTTAGAGAATGGCAGCAGCTTTTTTGGGCAGGGATCCCTTTCCAAAGTAGAGGTCAAAATTGGGTCTAAAGCTCTGTCCTATTGGTACGCAGTTCGCCTCGGCGGGCCATAGACCTGAGAGAGACGGTAGGCTGAGGGGCATGTTGACGTGTCTGTGCAGGCCCACCCTTTTCCCATCCCACTCGACCAGAACTGACCACGTGCAGGAGGATCCCACGGTGAGCGATGTAACTCCAGATGACCTACGCCTGATGCTCCTGTTTGAGGGCTTTCCTCCTGAGAGGCTAGAGCCTCTGGCCGGGCAAATGTCGTTGCGCTCCCACCCGGTCAACCAGGCCATCTTGTTACAAAATGACTGGGGTAACGCCGTTTATTTCATCCTGGAAGGGTGGGTCAAGATTCGCACCCATGATCTCGAAGGCCGGGAGATCACCCTCACCATTCTTGGCCCAGGAGAAATCTTCGGGGAAATGGCTGCTTTGGATGAAGCACCTCGCTCTACCGACGTTGTAGCTCTAACCGCCACCAAAGTCGGTTGTCTGTCGGCCCAGCACTTTCTGGCTTTTTTGGCTTCTGATCCTCAGGCCAGCATCCGCCTTGCTCAGCTCATGTCGCGCCGCTTGCGGCAGATCAACCGTCGTCTGCAGTTGCGCGAGGCCAGCAGTACGGCCCGTGTTGCCGATATCCTGCTGTTCTTGGCCGAATCTCGTGGCCGGGTTAGCCGGAGTGGTGTAGAGATCCCCAACTTGCCCCATCGGGAGCTGAGCAGCCTCAGTGGCCTGGCTCGGGAAACGGTCACTCGCGTTCTGTCTAAGCTGGAGCAAGAGGAGCTGATCCGCCGGGATCGCACTCGAGATGTTCTCTGCATCCCCCAGATGGAGGCTTTGGAGAAATTGATTGGCTAAATTGGGGGCGCCACCAGTTGTCGAAAGCCCTCTCGGCATCGTAAGATAGTAGATCCAGAGCCGGGATAGCTCAGTTGGTAGAGCAGAGGACTGAAAATCCTCGTGTCACCAGTTCAAGTCTGGTTCCTGGCATCTGGTATGAGTATGCTGAGGCGGGCTTGGGTCAACGACCTGAGCCTTTTTACTATGCCGGTGATCAAGGGCAGAAATGCACAAAGGCCAAGGCGCTGGCAGTATCGTGCCTTAACACTGGAGAAAGCAGATCGTCCGAGTTAACAGCCAGAGAAGTTGCCCGCTAAAGTCGTCTTGACCAGATCTGGCCGTGGGGATAAGGGATCCTTATCATCGCCGCTGCAAGGGGCTATGGTGTTCAACCCAAGAAGATTGAAAAAAGGCTATCCCTGGGCAGAAGCTGGCCCGGAAATCGGTCTGCCAGGCCTGTAGCCACTAGCGAATGTACTGAGCCAAAGCCCGCGAAGAATAGCCCACCCGCAATTTGCGCAGGGCATCTCGCTCGATCTGACGAATCCGCTCCCGCGTCAGGTTGAAGTGATCCCCCACCTCCCGCAGGGTTCTTGCCTGTTGCCCATCTAACCCATAGCGCAACTCCAGCACCTGCCTCTCAATCGGCTTGAGGGTTTGCATGGCAGAACGCACATCCTGCTGCATGGATTGCACGAGGATCCCTTGAAAGGGCTGCTCTTGCCGCTCATCTTGCAGCAAATCTCCAAGGCGGCTTTCTCCTTCTTGGCCGACCGGCACATCCAGCGACAGGGGCAAAGCAGCAGCCTGCTGGATCATGCGCAGTTTCTTGACTTTAATGCCCAGGGCTTCTGCCAGCTCCACTTCGGTGGGCCGCCGACCCTGTAGCTTCATCAGCTCGCGGTTGGTGCGCTTGAGCAGGCGCACTTTGTCGACCATGTGTACCGGCAGGCGAATCGTCCGTGCTTGATTGGCAATGCAACGGGTAATGCCTTGGCGAATCCACCAATGAGCATAGGTGCTGAAGCGAAACCCCCGCTCCGCATTGAATTTTTCGGTGGCCCGGATCAACCCGATATTGCCCTCTTGGATCAGATCCAAAAACGGCACCCCCCGATTGAGGTATTTCTTGGCAACGCTGACCACCAGGCGCAGGTTGGCGTTGATCAGCTTGCGTTGAGCTTGCTCCCCTTGTCGGATGCGGGAGCGTAGGGTGGATACGGAAATCTGCAGGGCCTCGGCCAAAGCCTCGTCACTGGGATCCTCCCCCCGCTGTTGCCGCCATTCCTGCCGGGCTTGATCGATGAGGAGCTTTTGCTGAATTTTGCGCGACAGCTCGATTTCCTCAGCGTGATCGATGCGGGGCACGCGACCGATGGTATTCAGGTAGTGATCGACAGCGTCCTCGTTCAACCGGGATCCGCCGGCAACCGGCTCTGGATCAACTTCTGCAAGAGCATCTTGGGGGGCAGACTCAGGGTCGAACCAGAGATCGTCAAACTCCTGAGGCGAAGAGGCAGAGTGTTCAGGATGAGGACGAGAAAAAACCACGGCCAGGTGAGGAGAGAACTTCATCTCCCAGTCTAAAAAGGTTTCTGCTGCTGCTGCGAGCGAAAATCGATCATGACCCTCTTTTTTGTCCGGAGATTTTTCCGTTTAGATGCGGGAACAGCAGGGATCCCATCCGTCAAGTCCTTGTAGGCAAGGGGTTGCCCGGCAAAAAGCGGTAAGCGATTTTCGATCTAGACCTTGAGATAAGATTGTTCCTGAGCCAGTCAGCTCAACGGCTGCCGGGTGGGATCCCAGGAAAAGGGAACCTTGCCAGCTCAGGCTACCATGTGAGGATCCCTCAACTTCCTCAGTCTGGAAAAGAATATTTACGGCTTTCTGCTCCTATGGAGTCTAACGACCGGCACCATCCATCGGCCAACTTGATTGGGGAACGGGTGCGCTGGGTACGGGAGAAGCTGCAACTCACCCAAGATCAACTGGCGGGTCGCTTGGCCAAGTACGGTGTGCAGTTGGACTACGTCAAAATTGGCCAGGTGGAAAAGGGAAAACGGCGCGTCATTGACAAAGAACTGGTGGCCTTTGCCAAGGCGTTGGGGGTATCGGTCACTTGGCTGCTGAGCGGAGATGAATCCCACCTGTAGCGGCCTGCGGGAAAGTACATCCGATACAGGGATCCCGAACAAAAGGACGTGAAGATACTTAAATACCTTGTACTCTCGGACGTGATCTCAGTCATTTTCCGTGTAAACACGGTAGGCTGGACTCATGAATAGATTGGCTTGAGGCCAAACCCCAGCTTTTCCTTGACCATCCGCGGGGGTGGGAAAAGCAGAGAGATACAGCGCCGCGCCGGAAGTACGGGTTTTTCCAAGAAGGATCGGGATCACGGGCTTCTTCACCTAAACTTGATATTGTTGACTTGGCGTTAAGCTGCCGCCGTCTATCTGGCCGTCTATCTGTTTGTGTAAGGTTTGCCGATGCTCTCTTTCTTCTTCAATTCCAACAAGGCCAACAACCGACAAACCGGAGGCCACCGTGTGCCTGCTGCGAGCAAAACCACAGGCACGCAACGGATCCCTAACTACAGCCGCCTATCCGCTCCCCATGAGGTGCTCAAGCAGGAAAGGCAGATCAAGCGGGAGCAAGAGTTTACAGAAATGGAGCAAAACATCAATCGCATTCGCTACTTCTACCAAAAAGCAGATATGCCCCTGGAGATGCGACAAATTCTGACCTACCGTAAGCTGATGGAGCTGGACTACTTTACCCCACAGGCGGCAAAAGAGCTGCTCAAGCAATGGCAGCAGCAGGAAGAGCAAGAACGCCGTCGGGCTTGAGAAAAGGACTACCTCCAGCAGAGTTTGGGCAGCCGAACCCTGGCAAGTGGGCTTGTTGAGCCAAGAGTTCCCGGTCTCCAGGTGGGGGAGCGTCTACGGGTAAAGGCCGCGATCCTGTAGGGCTTGGGCCACTCGGCCTACCCCTAGGGTGTAGGCAGCCAGTCGCAGCGACACTTGCCGCCGTTCTGCCTCTTGCACCACCCGTTCAAAGGCACGTACCATCAGACCTTCCATTTCTTGATAAACTCGCTCTTCATCCCAGAAGACGTAAGAGAGTCCCTGCACCCACTCCAGATAGCTCACCACCACTCCACCGGCATTGGTTAGGATATCCGGCAATACCTGGATCCCTCGCGATTCCAAAATCCGGTCGGCGGCAAGGGTAGTTGGCCCGTTGGCAGCTTCTGCCACGATCCGGGCTTGAATTTGGTGGGCATTGGCTTCGGTAATTTGGTTCTCTAGAGCGGCAGGGATCAACACATCCGCTTTTTGCACCAGCAGGTCGGCATTGCTAATGGGCTCAGCTTGCGGAAAGCCCGCCATGCGGCCTCCCTGTTCCTTCATGTGGGCTTTGAGGGCGGGGATATCCAGTCCTTTGGGGTTATAAAGGCCCCCAGAACTGCCGGAAACCGCCACAATTTTGGCTCCTGCCTGATGCAGCAAGCTGGCCGCTGCCCCGCCCACATTGCCAAAGCCTTGGATCAACACCGTTGCCCCTGCCAGGGATCCACCATGTCGGGCCAAGGCTTCCCGTACCGTGATCATCACCCCCCGTCCGGTGGCCAGTTCTCGCCCTCGGGATCCCCCAATCGAGAGAGGTTTGCCCGTCACCACTCCCGGCACCGCATGCCCAACATTCATGGAATAGGTATCCATCACCCAGGCCATCTCGCGGGCGGAAGTTCCCATGTCTGGAGCGGGAATGTCCTCTGCAGGGCCGATATCCTTGATCAGCTCGCTGGTATAACGGCGGGTAATGCGCTCCAGCTCCGAGACCGAATAACGCCTCGGATCGATAGGGATCCCCCCTTTGGCCCCACCGTAGGGAATGCCCATAAGGGCGCATTTCCAGGTCATGAGCATCGCTAAGGCCGAGACCTCTTCAAGGGTGACCGCTGGGTGGTAGCGGATCCCCCCTTTGTAGGGGCCGAGAACGTTGCAATGCTGCACCCGATGGCCCGCCAGCACTTGGATTTGTCCGTTATCCAGCCGCACGGGGATCGCCACCGTCACCACTTTACGGGGGGTGCTGAGGATCGCCACCCAGCCGGGATCCAGTTTCAGCTCGCCAGCTGCCCAATCTAGGTAGCTGCAGGCCTGGGCAAGGGGACAGATATGGGCGGGAGAGGGAGGGGCAGAAGAGGCCAGCGCAGGACTTGCAGCCATGGCGAAGAGAAGCAAGGGCTGTTTCCACACTATACCGCCGGGAACCGGAGAGGAACGTTCCGTAGCAAGCGTTACAAATAATTGAGAATCTGGATCAAGACGAAACAGAGGCCGGCACTGGCCAGGGGCACGGTCAGGTTATCCAACCCCCACCAAGAGAACACCTCCAGTCCCATAGCCATCCCTCCCACCAAAAGGCTCACTCCGAGCAAAGGGAGAGAGAAGCCAAAGTACCCCAGCAGCAGAGCCGCGATCACCAAGCTGCTCACCGCCCACATGGTCAGGGATCCCTCCCAGCTTTTTTGAATGGATCCCAGTTGGTAGGGGTGTTTGCCCCAAGTTTTGCCCACCAACCCTGCCAAGGCGTCGGCCCACGTCATCACCAATATGCCGATCACCGCGAAAACCTGTCGCTGTGGCCGCCAAAACCAAAACAGCAGCAGGCCAATGCTGATGGCGTAGAAACAGGTGCCAAAGCTGCGGCGACCGACTCCATTCAAGCTGGGCAAGATGGCCACCCGGTAGGAGAGCAGCGCCAAGCCGGCAAACACCAGAGAGAATCCCACCCCTAGCCAGCGAGGCACTTGCAAAGCCCAAGCCAACAAAATGATATTGCCCACACCAATGTGAATGGCCTTGCGCACCCATTCCCCGTCCACCTGCCGGGAGCGCAGCCATTCCGCAAAAGCAAATACGGCGGCCAGCCAGAGAGCATAGCAAGCAAGCTGCTGGGCCAGGCCCATGAAACGGCCTCAGAGGGTTTTCAAGTAGCTGAGCAAATCCGCCATCTCCTGAGGATCCGGCTGGAACTGGGGCATGGGAGGCGTTTTGCCACCGGTCACCTGCTGAATAATAAACCGATCCGAGCGGCGGCTGCTCACCCCCCGCAGACTGGGCCCCACTCGCCCATCCGCTTCTTCTCCGTGGCAGGCTGCACAGTTGAGGGCAAACAAGGATGCACCATGGCTAACCTGCCCCTGTAAGCTGAGGACGGCTTCCGTGTAGGGATCCAGACGAGCCTCAGCACTTAGCCAAGCCCAGGTCAATATCGCCAGCCCTAGGCCGAGGAGGGCAAGACCCAGCCGAGTTTTTTGAGACCAGACACTTGTAAAGAACTGCTGCAAGGATTTGAGGAAGGGTTGTAAACGTCGTTGGGATGGAGGTTGAAGTCGCTTTTGCTCAAACTCAACCCAACTGCCAGTTGACGACTGGCTGCTGCAGGATTGAGGAGTGTCTGAGAGGGAGGGAGGCACAGACAACGCTGAGAGAAACCGTTTCAATCTTTTACATTTCAACCAACACGATAACTCAGGAGCCTTTCCCTGCCAATAATCTGTAAAGGTATTTACTTTTTCTTAATGGTTGGCTGGGCCACGTGAGACTTTGATCCCTCTGAGGGGGGACGGTTGGGAAAGAGCCGCTCCATCACCTCCGCTTGGGCCCAGGGATCCCGGTTGAGGCTGTGGATGGCATTGGCCCATGGAAAGTGCGCCTGCAGGCGGCGGTAGAGAGATAAATTACCATAAATGACGACCGCTGCCACCCGCTCCCGATGCTGTTGCAGCCAATCCAGCACATAGTTGGGCAAGGGATCCCGAAGGAAACCTTGGAAAATCAACCCTGGGGCGTTGTCTAGAGCGGCTTCCAACCAAGGCAGGGGGGTAAGGGCATCGCTGAGCACAGGAAGCATGCCCAGGGCAGCCGGAACATGCAGGGCGGGAGATTGCAACTGCACATCGGCAGCACCCAAGGGGGGATCCTGCCAGATCCAGTTCAACCATCCGGGCTCTGCGGGCGGGCTGAGGGGCCGGCCTCCTTCCACGCCACCGCGGGCCATAGCCGCTTGACAGGGGGCAATATCCTTCTCGGCCAAGAGGGATCCCAGCTGTGCGGCTCTGTGCAGAGCAGAGGTCAGGTGGGAGCGCCTGTTGAACAACTTTCCCAACGCCGTTCGCGTCCGCGGAACGGAGTCCTTGTCCTTGGAGATGGGATCCCCCAGCAGCAAAGGCTTCAGTTGCTCGGCGGGAGAGCCACGGTTGAGGGCTGGATCTGTGGGATCCTTGGCTCCCATCCATCCGCCAAGGGCGCTGAAGTCGGTTTCTGCCAGGGCCGGCCACACCTGTTGGAGGAGAGCTGAGGCGGCGGGTAGGAGTCGCTGTTTGGCCCGCAGCACCCGCGTCACCGACTGGGCAAGCTGGTCTGTGCTGAGGGATCCCTGTTGCACCGCTTCCAAAACGGCTGCCAAGGATGCCATCGGATCGGGGGGGGCCAAAATTAGGTCGGCACCGGCCTGGAAAGCCCGCACGGCCAATGAGTTGGGCCCGTTAGCATTGGCCAGCTCTGCCAAGCAGCCTTGATCGAGGCTGTCCACAACAATAAGCCCGCCAAACCCCCATTCCTGGCGCAGCAGTTGGGTCAGCCGCCCCGGCAGCAGGGTGATAGGCCAGCGCTCATCCCACTCCGGCAGCACCACGTGGGAAACCAAGATCGCCCCCACCTGCTCCACCAAACCTCGAAAAGGCAGCCAAGGTCCCTCTTGGAGCTGGGCTAGGGTCAGGGTTGATCGGGGGCACCAGGGGGTGTCTGTTGTCTTTGGGGATGGCTTCAGTCCGGCCTGAACCGGATCCCTCCAGCCTTTGCCCGGAAAAGAGCTTGCTGTGGTTAGGATCCCTTCTGGAACCGCTTGCTCACATCCGCGCACGAAAGCTCGCGCCAGTTGCAAAGCAGATAGGGGATCCTCCGCCAGCGCCCCTTCCCCCAGCGGCTCTGCCACCGGGTTGAGCAACCAATTGATGCCGATGGCCGCCGCCTCCCGCGCCGTGATCCGCCCCCACTGCTCGGCCCAGCGTTCTGCCTCTGATCCCAGACGGCTCAACCCCAGGGGATGGGGAAAAGAGGTAGCCCCCTGTAGGGCCAGCCCACGACCGGCCTCTGCTGCCACCAAAAGGGGCAGAGCAGCCCATGCCTGCACCTCTTCCACCCGCAACAGGGCTTCTGCTACGTGTCCTTCGGTGATCCAGATGCCCCCGATCCCCACTTCCTGGATCAGTCGCTTGAGGGTGTCTCGACAGCAGGCTGGGGATCCCAGACGGGCCGAGACCGGCACCACCAACAGTTGGGCTACCTGCCGAGCTAGGGATAAGGGTCGATCCAGTTCCTCGAGCGGAGATCCGGAAACACTCATGGGCACAGCCGGAAGGTCGTCAGCAACGGGAAAGCTGCGAGATTCTGATCCCTTTGCAGAAAACGCAGATCATGATAACCACTCCTGCCGGTTGTGGCTCGCACTTGGCTGCTGAGGGCTAACGAGAAAGCCGACAACGGTCACAGGTGCCACAAGGCAGGCCGGGCTGCTCCCCAGGGTAGCCAAAATAGGGCAAGATCGCCTGCCACCGACAGCCGCGAGTGTGGATCAGATCCTCTATACCCCGCCAGGGATCCTCTCGTCTTAAAGGCTGCCAACGGCGGTGTAACACCTGAAAGCGAAAGGGATCCGGCCACCGCAAACAGCCCATCTCCTGCAGCAGACCCAAGGCCACCCGTGCCTCTCCGGGGGGCAGATCGGCGTAGGATCCCTGCTGGGGTAGGGTTTGGAGCAGGTGGCGTGCTCGGGCCTGAAGGCGCTCCTGCTGGGAATAGAAATAGGCTTGGCGCCGGCGATCGCTGGGATCCAGCATGCCCGTCGGCTCCGAGACCAGCATCAGGGCCCGACAAGGGCCACCATCCCGACCGCCTCGTCCCACCTCTTGCAAATAATCCATCAAGGTGGGCGGGGGATGAAAGTGCAGTACCCAACGCACGTCCGGCTTGTTGATGCCCATGCCAAAGGCGTTGGTGCAGACCAGA
This sequence comes from Thermostichus sp. MS-CIW-36, assembly GCF_054059035.1. Lineage (NCBI taxonomy): Bacteria > Bacillati > Cyanobacteriota > Cyanophyceae > Thermostichales > Thermostichaceae > Thermostichus > Thermostichus sp. MS-CIW-36. The sequence goes on along the minus strand of NZ_JBSSBR010000021.1, from coordinate 38,618 downwards.
AAGCGCAGTTCCCCCTGCAGCCAGGCCCGTTCCAGCCGACGGCGGGATCCCGCTTCCAGTCCCCCATGGTAGGTGGCGGTTTTTAGGTTCTGTCGGCCCAGCCACTCGGCCAGCTCTTCCCCATCCCGCCGGGTGCGCACATACACCAGACCCGAGCCGGGATTTTCCCCCAGGAATCGCAGCAGACGGCGACGACGATGCGCCGGGCTCCAGGCTATCGCGACATTGAGGGAGATATTGGCCCGCAGGGGATCGGCGCGAATGCACTCCGGATCCCGCAGCTCTAGGATTTGGCTGAGGCGGCTGCAGGTTTGGGGGTCAGCCGTGGCGGTAAAAGCGGCAATGGGAAAGGAGGACTTCACCGGGGCCAGAGCCGGGCGCAGCAATCCCAGACGGCGGTAGTCGGGCCGGAAGGATCCCCCCCAATGCACCAACGTATGGGCCTCATCCACGATCAGGCCGTTGATGTGCACCTGAGGCTGTTGCAGCCGTTGCCAAACGGGGGGGCTGAATAGAGTCTCCGGCCCCAAATAGAGCAGGCGCAGTCGGTTTTCCTCAAGGGCCTTCAACACCCGCTTGCGCAGGGCCGGATCCAGTTCGCTGTGGAGACAGGCCGCCGGCAGCTTGCGTTTCCAAAGATCCTGAACTTGGTCTTCCATGAGGGCGATTAGGGGTGAAACCACCAGCATCACCCCCCTTTGCAGCAGAGCTGCTAGCTGAAAGCACAGGGATTTGCCAAACCCCGTCGGCAACACCACCAGCGCGTCGCGCTTGTCCAGCAGAGCCTGGATCACCTGATCCTGCGGTGGGCGCAGCGTCTCGTAACCCCAGTGTTGCTTGAGGGCCTGTTGGATTTGCTGCCAATCCTGCAAACGGCAACCCCCTTTTCAACAATTTCCTTCAGCAATCTACAGCGATTTCGGGAGAAGCTGTCTTATAGGCTATTTCAAATCCCGCTGAACCTGCTAGCTCCCCTCTCCCAAGGGGTGAGGGCGCAGAGGATCGGCCCCACCGGCTTGCCTGTAGGGGATCCCTGTCACACCTATCCCCGTGTCCAGGGGGCTGGGATCAGGATCCCCGGCAGAGAAGGGATTCTCACCTGCTGCATGGGTGAAGGTGTCGATGGCGGCGGGCTTGTGCGATCCTAGAGCTGGGACTTCCCGCCTGCTTCGATACTTTTCCCATGACTGCCCTCGACTCCTCGCGCCTGCTCCAGCCCAGAACGGCCTCTGTTCACCGTCGCACTGGAGAAACGGATGTCCAAATTCATCTGAACCTGGATGGCAGCGGGCGCCATGAGATCGATACTGGGATCCCCTTTTTGGATCACATGCTGGCCCAGCTCAGCACCCACGGGCTGATCGACCTGCAGATCAAGGCCATAGGAGATCTGCACATCGACGATCACCACACCAACGAAGATGTGGGCATCACGCTGGGACAAGCCCTGGCGCAGGCTCTGCAGGATCGGCGTGGCATTCATCGCTTCGGCCATTTTTGGGCACCTTTGGATGAAGCTTTGGTGCAGGTGGTGCTGGATTTCTCCGGGCGTCCTCACCTCAGCTATGGCCTGGAGCTGCCCACGGAGCGCATTGGCCGCTACGAAACCCAGTTGGTGCGGGAGTTTTATCAGGCGGTGGTCAACCACGCCCAGCTCACTTTGCACATTCGCCAGGCTGCCGGCCTCAATGCCCACCATATTGTCGAGGCCAGTTTTAAGGCGTTTGCCCGCGCCCTGCGCATGGCCGTAGAACGGGATCCCCGCCGACAAGAAGGGATCCCTAGCTCCAAGGGGGTTCTGTAGCCGTGCGGTGGCTGCAGGGGGTGTTTGCCTTGGGCCTAGGACTGGCGACAGTTTTGGCTGGGCCGGGCCGGGCGTGGAGCGCAGAGCGCTTGGGGGTGTTTCTGCCGCCTTTGATTGAGTTCTCTTTGCCCGTGGAGGATCTGGCCCGGTTTGCCCACAATGGCGCGGTAAGCCGGCAGTTGGATTTTTATCTGCGGCGGCTCACGCCAGAGCAACAGGCAGCTTTGGCGGATTTGCTGACACGTAATTTTGACCTTGACCAGGTTACGGTCAGCCAGTTTACCTACTCTGCGATTGGCGAAGATCTGCTGCGGCGGTTGACCCTAGTATTGCATGGAGATGGAGAAGCAGAGTTTTATGCATTGCGGGCGGCATTGATCCTGGCGGCAGGGGATCCCGAGGGGCTGACGTTGGTGAATGTGTTGCGCCGCTACCCGCTGGAGAAGTTGCAGATCGATCTGGATATGAGCATTCGCTTGGTGCGAGAGGCCGGTCAACTCTTCCGCCAGCGGGATCTGGTGATCGCAAGGCTGCGAGAAGAGGCCGGGCGGAAAGCTGAGTGGGCATCTTCCAGCGCTTCTCTCAGCATGGCAGCCCAAGACTCAGCTCAACCTCACCTTAGCCCCGAGCAGCCGGGTGAGTTGGAGCGCTTCCAGTTGGTCAACCCTTGGCGCGATACGCCTGTGTCGGTGGAAGTCTATCTGCCGGAGGGGAAGGGGCGTATCCCCTTGGTGGTGATCTCCCACGGCATTGCCTCTGACCGCAATACCTTTGCCTACTTGGCCCGCCATTTGGCTTCTTGGGGGTTTGCGGTGGCGGTGTTGGAGCATCCGGGCACCGATGTGGAGCGGGTGCGCAGCTTTTTGTCAGGGTTTGGCTCTTTGCCGGGGCCCTATGAGTGGGTGGCGCGGCCCCAGGATATTTCTCTGCTGTTGGACGAGCTGGAACTCAGGGCACAGCAAGATCCCAGCCGCTGGGGCAGGCTGGATGTAAAGTCGGCAGGACTGTTCGGCCAGTCTTTGGGGGGATACACGGTGTTGGCGGCAGCAGGGGCTGCGCTCAATCCAGCCCGCTTGCAAGAGAACTGCCAGACATCCCATTCCTTGGAGCTGACCCTGAATGTTTCTCTGTTGTTGCAATGTCGGGCGATAGAGGTGTTCCAGGCTTCCAACCTGGCCGCGCAGGCGGGGCAGTTGGCAGATGCGCGCATTCAGGCGGTGTTTGCCCTCAACCCCCTCACCAGCACGGTGTTTGGCCCAGAAGGGCTAGGCCAAGTGGGGATCCCGGTGATGATAATGTCGGGCAGCGAAGATTACTTTACCCCCGCCCTAGCAGAGCAGATTGAACCCTTTACCTGGCTGGGATCCCAGCAGCGCTATTTGGCGATAGTGGAGGGATCCACCCATTTCACCTTCCTGGGTGGGGGTGGCCAGGGGGCCTTCCCGGTGCCGCAGGAGTTGATCGGGCCAGATCCCCAGTCAGCTCGCCCCTTGCTCAAGGGCTTGGCCACTGCTTTTTTCAAAACCTACCTGGCGGCGGGATCCGACTCCGGCGGGTTTTCTGAGTATTCGACTTATCTCAACTCTGCCTACGCCGAATCCCTGACCCCAGCACCTCTACGCACCACTTTGATTCGAGACTTGAGGCCAGAACGGATCCAACTGGCCTCGTTCGCGACGGCGGTGCGGAGCACTTTCCCGTGAGAAGTGTCTTGAGCTGAGGAGCTGAGAAGAGGGCTGGCTGCTATCTTTTCGGATTATTCCCTTTGGTTTTGCTGAATCTCTGCCCATGCTGCTGTTGCTGACCAATCTGAGCGCCGTTTTGCTGTTTTTGCTCTGCCCCTGGTGGGTGCTGAGGCGGGAGTTCGGCGGCACAGGGGTGCTGGCAGGAACCTTTGGCCTCATCGACCCGCAGCAGTTGGGGATCCCGGATACTTTGGCGGTGGGTTGGATCCCAGGGTTGAGCTGGGCCTGGGTGCTGTTGGCGCTGTTGTCGTGTCTGGCCCTGGGGATCAAAGAGCGGCAAGTGCGGGCCCGCTGGCTGTACAGCTTGGGGGTGAGCGGTCTAGTTCTGTTTGGGCTGGGCTTGCTCTGGTTTTATGGGGCAGTGGGGGCGGTGAACAGGGCGGCCCTGGCGGAAGGGATCCCGCCAACTCGGTTGCCGTTGCGGCGGTTCAGCCCTTCTTTGGCCAGCTATGCCAGCTTTGCCTATGCCCTGCTGCTGTTGCTGCTGGGGCGGCTGCAGTTGCCGGGGGGAAAAGCCTTTTTGGTGCGGCGGCGGCAGATCATCGTCCCCCTGACTGCCTTGGGGGCGGCGGTGGCAGCAGGGGCGGTGGTGGTGGGGTTGCTGCGGCCCGGCCTGGGCTCCTCGCCCGATTCGCCTTTTTTTGTAAAGCTAAGCACCAAACTGGACTTGATCACCTACACCTTTCAGGTGCTGTTTAGCCCCATCACTCATCTGCCCGGGTTGTTCCAGAGTTTGCTGCTGGCCACTCCTCTGATTTTTACGGGGTTGGCGGTGGCCTTTGGCTTTCACGCGGGCTTGTTCAACATCGGCGCGCCGGGACAACTGACGATGGGAGCCATTGCCACCATGCTGGTGGGGGTATACCTGCCGGGGCCAGGTTGGCTGACTTTGCCCCTCTCGGTTTTGGCGGCGGCTGCCGGTGGAGCCCTTTGGGGTGGGATCCCCGGTTGGCTCAAGGCCCGCTTCGGCACCCACGAGGTCATCAACACGATCATGATGAACTACATTGCCGCCTCAATCTTCTTGTTTTTAATTTCGGCCAACCAGTACCGTTTTTTCGGCTATCCGGTCACTTTGCCCTTCAAGGCCCCCGGCCCAGAAGCCCGTAGCTACGAAATTCGCCCCGAATCGCGGCTGCCCTCGCTGCTGGAGTTGCTGGGGCTACAGGGATCCGGCCCCGGGACGCTGTCTTGGGCTTGGCCCTTGGCCCTGTTGGCCGGGGTGGGGTTTTACCTGCTCTGCAGAGGCTGGCCCCTGCAAAGACGATGCATCGGATCCCTGGCGGCAGGGCTGGGGGGATATCTGCTGGGGGGCATCTTGCCCGGTTGGCCGGTGGAGGTGCCCACAGGGTTGGCCGCCATCCGCTTGAACGGGGCCTTTTTGATTGCGCTGCTGGCGGTGGCAGTGGTGAATGTCTATCTGTGGGGAACCTTGGAGGGCTATGAGCTGCGGGCCATGGGCTTTTCTCCCAGAGCGGCAGAATATGCCGGGGTGGACTTGGGCCAAAAGCAAATCTGGGCCATGGCCATCTCCGGCGCCTTGGCGGGGCTGGCTGCAACCCACTATGTTCTGGGGGCCGGCCTCGAAGAATACCGCCTCAAGCAATCCTTGCCTGCCCAGGTCGGTTTTGATGGCATTGCGGTGGCCCTGATGGGGCAAAACTCTCCTCTGGGCATCGTCCTCACAGCACTGCTGTTTGGGGTACTCTTGACGGGGGGGCTGCGGCTCAATCTGGAATTGGGGATCAGCCGAGAATTGGTGACCGCTCTACAAGCTTTGATCGTCTTGTTCATTGCAGCAGGTGGCCTGTTGCCCGGCTATTTCACGGATCCCTTGCAGGCAGCCCAGGTGGAAATGGACTGCGATGAACGCTCAACTTGAGTACCTCTGAGCGGAGATCTCGTTTGCGCTGGCGCTGCGGAGCAATATGGCAACTCTGTTTTGGGCTTTGATCCCGGCTACCCTGCGCTCCACTACCCCTCTGTTGCTCACGGCCTTGGGGGGCATGTACTCCGAACGCAGCGGCGTGGTCAATATTGCCCTGGAAGGGATCATCTTGTTTGGGGCTTTGGCGGCGGCAGTGACCACCCAACGCCTGGAGGCTCCCCTTCTGGCCCAGACTCCAGCAGCCCAGGTGGGTTGGATCCCTTGGGTGGGTCTGTTGGCCGGCGCCTTGGGGGGAGTGGCCATTGCCTTTGTGCATGCGCTGATGTGCATCCGCTACAGAGCTGATCAAATTGTCAGCGGCACCGCCATCAACCTGTTGGCCATGAGCGTGCCTTCGCTGGTGCTGCAATCCTTCTACGGCAACACCACCAACTCTCAGGAAATTGTCAATCGGCTGCCGTTATGGCATGGGTTTAGCCCCTTGGTGTACCTGGCCTTTCTGTTGGTGCCGATCTCCTGGTGGTTGCTGTTCAAAACGCCCTGGGGCTTGCGGCTGCGAGCGGTGGGAGAGCATCCTCAGGCTGCTGCCACCATGGGGGTGGACGTCCTGGGTATGCGCTACGCGGCGGTGCTGCTCTCCGGCTTGTTGGGGGGCCTGGCGGGGGCTTATCTTTCCATCGGCTTTTTGAACCAGTTTGTCCGCAACATGTCAGCAGGAAAGGGCTTTATCGCCTTGGCAGCGATGATCTTCGGCAAGTGGCATCCCTTCGGGATCTTGGGCGCAACGCTGTTGTTTGGAGCCACCGACGCCCTGGCCATCCAACTGCAGGGAGGAGATGTGATGCCGCCCGTGTTGATCCAGGCTTTGCCCTTTGTGTTGACGATGGGGGTTCTATCGGGAGTGCTGAGCCGCACCCGCCAAACCCGCCCGCCGGCTGCCCTGGGCAAAATCTACAGCAACTGAAAGAGAGCCGAGAGACAACCCTTTCTAGCGCACAGTCATGATGGTCATCTCGATTCAAACTAGGACACTGCACCCACACCTAAAACGTTGGTCGCGTCGGCGTTGCGGAACAGTAATGCACTCGGCCAAAGGCTTTCCTCAATGGCCCAGGCATCTCACCCTAGACTGAACACCGCAGTCTAGAAATGGTCTAGAAACAGCTTAGAAACCCTCGGAAAGGCAGAGGGGCGCCAAGATGGGCTCCGGGGAACTCCCCAAAACAGGGATTCTCTCATGGGCAGCAATATCAAACTGGCTCGGTTGCTGGCTTTGGCGGCAGTTAGCGGTTGATCGGGGTCGATTGTACGCCCCTGCTGGGTACGCTAGTTCTGGACGCGATTCTCGGTGTGGGCCTGTTGGCTCCCGCCTCAGCAGTCCAGATGGGGCAAAGTCTGTCCGGTAGGGATCCCCATTTAGGTTTATTCTGGACTTAGCCATCTTTCCAGAGTTGCACCTCAGCTTGTGCGGGATCCAGAGTCGAAAATGGTTTCACCCTATCGGGATTCCGGCAGTTGCCAACCCTGGAGGCTCTTGTTCCGAGCAGTCGGTAAATCTATGTTAGGGGGGATGAAAACCATGGACATTGATCTTCGTCCGCTGATCGTTTTGTCGCCCATTGTTTTGGTGGTTGCCTGGGCTGCTTACAACATCATCAAGGCTGCCATCAAGGGGGAGGCCAAGCTCTTCGGCGAAAGAGGCAACAACCCCTTTGGCAGAGGGGGGAGCTGAACGTGCGGATCCGCTCACAGCCGGCAGGCTCAGTATGCTAGGTGAGGAGACCCAGGCAGCGGTAACGCCCTCCGAGGGGACAAGCCCAAAATCCGCTGATGTGATTGTTATTGGGGCCGGAGTGGCCGGCTTGGTGTGTGCAAGGCAACTGCTGCGGGCAGGGCTCCAGGTTCTGGTGCTGGAAAAATCGGCAGGCTTGGGCGGGCGCATGGCCACCCGTCGAGTTGAACATGCTGGACAAACGGTGCCGGTGGATCATGGAGCTCAATACCTGACCGCCGACTCGGATGGCTTTCATCGCTGGGTGAAGGAGCTGCTGGGCCTGGGGCTGCTGACGGAATGGACGCGCTCGCTGCATGTGCTGGATCGAGAAGGGCTGCGCCCAGAGGATCCCAACGATGAAAAACCGCGCTATGTCTGCCCTCAGGGCATGACGACGCTGGCCAAACACCTGGCTGCCCCGCTGTCGGTACACACCCAAACTCGTGTGGTCAGCCTCAAACCTTTGGCAACAAGCTGGCAATTGAGGGCGGAGAACGGCCAATGCTACGAGGCTGCTGCCCTGGTGGCGACAATTCCGGCCCCCCAGTTGCTGCCCCTGCTCCGGGAAGGGATCCCTTCGGCTGAAAACCTGTTGCCTCTGCTGGAATCCGCCCAGTATCAACCCTGCCTTGCGGTTTTGGCGGGCTACTCTGAGCATACGCCGCCTTGGAAGGGGATCAAGTGCTTGGAGGATCCGATGTTGGCCTGGCTGGGACTGGACAGCAGCAAGCGCCTGCAGCCGCTCCCGCCTGTGGTGGTCTTGCATGGGGGGGCGGAGTGGTCATCTCTGTACTTGGAGGCCGGCCCCTCTGAGCTGGAAAAGGCCGGTCGAGAATTGCTGGCCCACGCGGCCCAACGGCTGGATCCCTGGCTGGCTTCGCCACAATGGATGCAGGTGCACCGTTGGCGCTACGCATTGCCTTTGGAAACCACGGGATTGGCCAGCCTAAGCACCCGTATTCCCGCCGCTGAGGGATTGCCTTTGGTTTGTGCCGGCGATTGGTGCGCCGGAGGGCGCGTAGAGGGGGCTTGGCTCTCAGGACACAATGCCGCCAAAACCTTGCTCGAAATGCTTTCTGGGAAATGAGGGTATGCACAGGCCGACCCGGTCGGCAGGGCAAGTGCCTGACCTGGCGCAGGACAGAGATGACGGCAAGACCACTGGGAGGGTAGGCTGAGGGCCGCTGAGAATTTCCACCCTCTGGGCCGGGGAGTGTGTCAAGCTAAAGGGTGGATCCCCCGGCAGATGCTCTCCTCTCCACTCATGTCCAGAATCTGTACAATCTACCGCCGTGCGCAATTTGCCGCCAGCCATCGGTACTGGTTGCCCGAACTCTCAGAAGCCGAGAACTTAGCCCGCTTTGGCCCCAATGCCCGTTTTCCCGGCCATGGCCACAACTATGTGCTGGAGGTGGGCATGAGTGGTGAGGTGGATGACTATGGGATGGTGCTCAACCTCTCGGAGGTGAAGCAGGTGATCCGGCAGCGGGTGATTCAAGATCTCAACTTTGCTTATCTAAATCAAGCTTGGCCGGAGTTTGCCCAAACCTTGCCCACTACCGAGTTTATCGCTTACGTGATTTGGCAACGCCTGGCCGATGCCTTGCCCCTAACCAGCGTCCGTCTGTACGAAGATCCTGAGCTTTGGGCCGAATACCGAGGAGAAGCCATGCAAGCCTACTTGACTGTTGCCACCCATTTCAGCGCCGCCCACCGCTTGGCTCTGGATCACCTGAGTTTTGAAGAAAACAGCGCCATCTACGGCCTCTGTGCCCGTCCCCACGGCCACGGCCACAACTACGGCCTGGAGATCACCGTCAAGGGATCCATCCATCCGCGCACGGGGATGATCGTGGACTTGGCGGCCCTGCAGCGGCTGATCGAGGAGCAGGTGGTGAAGCCGCTGGATCACACCTTTTTGAACAAAGACATTCCCTACTTTGCCCAGGTGGTGCCTACTGCCGAAAACATCGCCCTCTACATCCAGCGGCTGCTGACTCTGCCCCTGCGGGAGCTGGGGGTGCAGTTGCATCGGGTTCGCCTGCAGGAGAGTCCCAACAACAGCAGCGAGGTCTACGGGGAGTTTCCGCTGGAAGAGCTGCTCAACTCCTCAGAAGGACAAGATGTGGCTTCTTCCGCTTCTGGCAGCCGTATTGCCATGCAGGGCTGATGCGGCCATCATGTTGGATCTGGTTAAGCTGAGCGGGCAAATTCCTGCGTTCACCCGGCACCTGCAACAGGAGTCGAAAGCCGGCCAAGAACGCCTCCGCCAAGCCTGGCAAGTTTTCGAGCGCTGGCAGCAGGAGCCGCAGGTTTGGCAGTCCCGCTGGGTGGAGTGGGGATCCCATCTGTCGTTTGTTTGCGCCAGCCCCGCCGAGCCGCTGGAAGCCTGGGGATCCCTGCCCAAGGTCGAGCCTCTGCAGGGGCGACACACGGTGGTGGCCACGGATGGATCCCAGATTTTGCCCAGCCATCACGAGATTGCCTATTGCTCGCTGATCAATGTTGGGCGCGTGGTTCTCCACTACGGCACCCAGGAGTGGCCGCTGTTGGACAGCCAGCCCCTGCTGCTGTATGGAGATGGGCCCCTTGCCCAGCAAAACCGCTCAGACTCCCCTCTCTCGGAACCGCGGGCAGAAGGGTTGCCGAGGGCCCCCCTTAACCGGCGAGACTCTCGCCCACGGCGCACCCCAGGTGAACGCAACCCCGGCAGCGGAACGGAGCCTTCGTTGGGGCCGGAAGAGGTGCTGGCCTTACGACGCTCCCGAGCAGAACTGGAGGAGCTGGCGCAGTTGGCCCTGTCGGTGCCCCGTCGCCGCATCACGCTGGCGCTCTTGGATGGATCCCTGATCCCCTGGGGACTGGAACCTCTGTCCCAGCCGGCCCGGCGCCCCTGGTTGGATCCCATTCTGGCGACCTTGGAGCAGTTGCGGGCGGCCCGCATCCCTCTCGTGGGCTACATCAGCGCCTCTCGCAGCAGCGAAACCCTTAACTACCTGCGCCTGGGGCTGTGCCCCTACCTGGGCTGTGAATGTTATCGCTACTGCCTTGCCGACAAAACCCCCCCTTGCCATCCCTTTGCCCCCCTGCCGGATCGCGTTTTTTGGGGATCCCTGCTGCAGCCGGGAGAGCGCAGCCCCCTTTGGCGCTGCGGAGCCAGCGTGCTGGACACCTTCGGGGAACACCACATCCACTGCTGTTATCTGAATGTCAGCGAGGGATCCCTGGGCGAACCCGAGGTTGCCCGCCTGGAGTTTCCCGCTTGGGTGGCCCAGGATGCGGAGTTGCTGCAGCGGGCCTTGGCAGGCGTGCTGAGCCAAGTGCACAAAGGCTTTGGCTACCCCATCGCCTTGGCAGAAGCCCATCATTTGGCGGTGGTGAGGAGCGGGGATCGGCAGCGGTTCTTTGCCCTGATCGAGCAGGAGCTGATCCGCACCGGCCTGCGCCACGTAGCCGTCTCTCGCAAGGAAGCCCAGAAGCGGAGTGGCATTGCCTGAGCCCGAGAAAGCCCGCACTGACCCTGGGGATCCCTGGCACCCAAGAAAAGGCTGTAGCCTATTGAGGGGATCCCCATTCAACGGTTAGGGTTGCCAAGGTGTCCCAATCCTGTCTCTGTTGCCAGCATGATGATCCGAACCCCTCTGCGCAGCATCATCTCCCCCCTCACCCACAACCCCCTCTGGTACAAAGACGCGATCATCTACGAGCTACCGGTGCGGGCTTTTGCCGACAGCGATGGCGACGGCGTGGGAGACTTCCAGGGCCTGACGGAAAAGCTGGACTACCTGCAGGATCTGGGCATCACGGCCATTTGGCTGCTGCCCTTTTTCCCCTCGCCCCTGCGGGATGACGGCTACGACGTCTCCGATTTCACCAACGTTAACCCCACCTTGGGCACCCTAGAAGACTTCAAAATCTTTCTGGATGCCGCCCATCAACGGGGGATCCGCGTCATCATCGAGCTGATCCTCAACCACACCTCAGATCAGCACCCGTGGTTTCAGCGGGCTCGGCGGGCTGCTCCCGGCACCCCAGAGCGAGACTTTTACGTTTGGAGCGATACGCCCGAAAAGTACAAAGAAGCCCGCATCATCTTTCAAGACTTTGAAACTTCCAACTGGGCCTGGGATCCGGTGGCCAAAGCCTACTATTGGCATCGCTTCTACTCCCACCAGCCGGATCTCAACTACGACAACCCCGCCGTGCAGAAAGCCATCTTTGAGGTGGTGGACTTCTGGCTGAGCATGGGGGTGGATGGCCTACGGCTGGATGCCGTGCCCTATCTCTACGAGCGGGAAGGCACCAACTGCGAGAACCTGCCGGAAACCCATGCCTTCCTCAAGGCCCTGCGCCAACACATCGACCGCAACTATCCCGACCGCATGTTGCTGGCCGAGGCCAACCAATGGCCGGAAGATGCCGTGGCCTACTTCGGCGACGGGGACGAATGCCACATGGACTTTCACTTCCCCCTCATGCCGCGGCTGTTCATGGCCATCCAGATGGAGGATCGCTTCCCCATCATTGACATCCTGCAGCAAACCCCGCCCATCCCCGAAACCTGCCAATGGGCCATCTTCCTGCGCAACCACGACGAGCTCACCTTGGAGATGGTCACCGACGAAGAGCGGGACTACATGTACCAGGTGTACGCCAAGGATCCCAATGCGCGGGTGAACCTGGGCATCCGTCGGCGCTTGGCCCCCCTGCTGGGCAACAGCCGCCGCCGCATCGAGCTGATGAACAGCCTGCTGTTTTCCCTGCCCGGCACCCCGGTCATCTACTACGGGGACGAGATCGGCATGGGAGACAACATCTACCTGGGGGATCGCAATAGCGTGCGCACCCCCATGCAGTGGAGCGCCGACCGCAACGCCGGCTTTTCCCGGGCCAACCCGCAAAAGCTTTATCTGCCCATTGTCATCGATGCCGAGTACCACTACGAAACCGTCAATGTCGAAGCGCAGCGGAACAACCCCTATTCCCTGTGGTGGACTATGAAGCGGCTCATCGCAGTGCGCAAGCGATTCCAAGCTTTTGGCCGCGGCTCCTTTGAGCTGCTCCACCCGGAAAATCGCAAGGTGCTTGCCTTTATGCGGGCCTTTGGCGATGAGCGCATCTTGGTGGTGGCCAACCTCTCCCGCTATGTGCAGTGCGTGGAGCTGGACTTGGCGGAGTGGGAAGGACTAATTCCGGTGGAGATCTTCGGGCGCACCGAGTTTCCCCCCATCGGACAACTGCCCTATTTTTTGACTCTAGGCCCCCATTCTTTCTATTGGTTCTCCCTTGAGCCCCAAACGGAGCGGATCCACCCCAGCCACAGCAAGCCGGAAGAGCTGGATCGTCTGCCCACCCTGATCCCCTCAAGCGGCACTTGGGAAAGCCTCTTTCAAGGGGAAAGCCAAAAGCAGGTGGAGGCGCTTTTGGGGGACTATCTCTACCGTTGTCGCTGGTTCGGCTCCAAAGCCCGCCAGATCCAGTCGGCCCAGATCTTGGATGCCATTCCCTGCAACCGGGAGGCAGATCCCCCCTTTCGGGGCCAGATCATTCTTCTGCAAACTGAGTTCACTCAGGGGGAAGCGGAAGTCTACTCCCTTCCGGTAGGCTACGCCACTCAGGAGATGGCTCTGCACCTGCGCAGGGAGATGCCGCAAGCGGTCATTGCCCCTGTGCAAGTGGCCGGGGATCCGCCGGGGGTTCTTTTCGACGCTTTGGCGGATAAAACCTTTTTGTCCCTAGCCTTGCAGATCATCGCCCAGCAGGGGCGCCTGCGCCACAGCTCCGGGGAGCTCTGGGCCACCACCTCTGGCGCTTTTGAGTATGACCCCAGCCTGGAACCCCGTATCCTCAAGGCCGAGCAGAGCAATACCTCTGTGGTCTACGGCAACCGGTACATCCTCAAGGTCTACCGCAAGGTGGCCGAAGGGGTGAATCCCGAGCTGGAGATTGGCCGCTACCTGCTGGAGCACCATCCCCAAGTGCGGGTGCCGCGGCTGCTGGGATCCCTGGAGTATCGCCGTCGTCGCGGGGCCCGCGGGTTTGATCCCAGCGATCAGCCCATCACCCTGGCCATTTTGCAGGAGTACATCCCCAACGAGGGAGATGCCTGGCACTATACCCTGGACAGCCTGAGGCAATTTTTCGAGGAGGTGCTGGTTCACTACCAAGAGGTGGATCCCGTGCCCGTGCCGCAGGGATCCTTCTTGGAGCTTTCCCAACAGCCCTTGCCGGAGCTGGCCTACGCCACCATCGGCAGCTACCTAGAATCGGTGCGGATCTTGGCCAAGCGCACCGCCGAGCTGCACATCGCCCTGGCTGCCGATACGGAGAACAAAGACTTTGCCCCAGAGCCTTTCTCCAGCCTTTACCAGCGCTCCATCTATCAATCGATGCGCAACTTGGTGGGGCAGGTGTTTCCGCTGCTGTTCGCGTCAGCGGGACGGAGTCCTTATAAGCAGATCCCCAAGCTGCCGGAAGCAGAGGCCAACTTGGCTCGGGCTGTTTGCGACCAAGAAGGGGAAATCATGAGCCGCTTCCGCCTGATCCTGGAGCGGAAGATCACCGCCCTGCGTACCCGCTGCCACGGGGATTATCACCTGGGCCAGGTGCTGTTTACCGGCAAAGACTTTGTCATCATCGACTTTGAAGGGGAGCCGGCCCGCTCTTTGGGCGAACGGCGTCTCAAGCGTTGCCCCTTACGGGATGTGGCGGGGATGCTGCGATCCTTCCACTATGCTGTCCACACAGCTTTGCGCCAGCAACTGGAGAGCGGCTTGGTCTGCGCCGACCACTGCCCCGACATGATGCGGTGGGCCCAGTTTTGGCACCGCTGGGTCTGCGCGGGCTTTTTGGCCGAATATCTGCAGGTGGCTTCCCAAGCGGCTTTTTTGCCCCGCAGCCTGCAAGAGATAGAGGTGTTGTTGGACGCCTATCTGCTGGAAAAAGCCATTTACGAGCTGGGCTATGAGTTGAACCACCGCCCCGAGTGGGTGGAGATTCCCCTGCGCGGGATCTTGCAACTGCTGGGCATTTCCACCAAGGTTTAGGGGATCCTGTCGGCAGGCCATTTGGGGTGAGCGACTGGGGGACAAACATGTGTGGACGGTTTAGCCTGGCAGTGGCCCCAGAAGTGCTGATGCAGCATTTCGGCTTGCCGGTGGCAGCAGAAGAAAGGGCAGTTGTCTCCCGGTACAACATCGCCCCTTCTCAGCCCGTGCTGGCGATGATTGAGCTGGGATCCCTTCAACGCAAGGCAACCCATTTTCGCTGGGGCCTGATCCCCGCTTGGAGCCAAGCCGCCAAGGCCGGGTTGATCAATGCTCGTTCTGAAACGGTGGCCGAGAAGCCTTCTTTCCGCGAAGCTTTCCGCCGTCGTCGCTGCCTGATCCCGGCAGATGGCTTCTACGAGTGGGCCGACCAGGGTACAGGCAAGAAGGGCAGACAACCCTACTGGTTTCACCTGGTGGATCGACCGGTATTTGCCTTTGCCGGGATTTGGGAACGCTGGCGCAGCCCAGAGGGAGTGGAGGTGGAAACCTGTGCCATCCTCAACACCGCTGCCAACCGCCTGATGCGGCTTTTTCACGAGCGGATGCCCGTGATTTTGACGGAAAACGACTACGACCTTTGGCTGGATCCCCAGGTGCAGGATCCCAAGCTGCTGTTGCCCCTGCTTCGCCCCTACCCGGCAGAGGCCATGGTGGCTTATCCGGTCAGCACCCATGTGAACAATCCCCGCCACGAGGATCCCACTTGCCGCGCTCCCACAGGAGAGGCAGTGCGGGGGGCCGACTTCAGCGCGCTCGACGATAGCGCATCCCCGGCAGTTGCACGAGCCAGCCTTCCAATTCCATAAGGAGCAGGGTGCTGGAGAGGGTGGTGATGTCCATCTGGGTGGCCTGGGCCAAGGCATCGATGCTGAGGATCTCGGTTCCAATGGTTTGCCATAGGATTTGCTGCCGGGGATCGGTGGGGGCAGTGGGTTGGGGTTCTGTCTTGGGCGGGGATCCCTGAACTAAGCCCAAGTCTTTCAACAGATCCTCGATCCCCAGGATCATGCCCGCGCCACTGCGGATGAGGTGGAGACAGCCACGGGCCGCCGCCGTGTCGATATTCCCCGGCAACGCATAGACTTCCCGACCGTAGTGGTTGGCCAGGTGAGCAGTGATCAGCGCTCCAGAGGTCTCAGGAGCCTCCATCACCAAAGTGGCGCGGCAGAGGCCGGCAATGATGCGGTTGCGCTGGGGAAAATGCTCCTTGGCCGGTGGCGTGCCGGGGGGATATTCGCTGAGGATGGCCCCTTGGGCCAGGATGCGCCGGTAGAGAGCTTGATGGTGAGCTGGGTAAACTTTGTCCACCCCCGTTCCCACCACGGCCACCGTCTTGCCGCCGGCATCCAGACAGGCCTGGTGGGCAATGCCGTCGATCCCCGTTGCCAGCCCCGAGACCACCACACAGCCAGCTTCCGCCAGGGCAGCGCTGACTTTCTGGGTCCACTGTCGACCGTAGGCCGTAGGGGCGCGGGTGCCGACGATGGCAATAGCCGGCTGTTGCCAATTGGGACATTCTCCTAGGGCATAGAGAATGGGCGGGGGATCTGGCACCTCCCACAGCAGCGGCGGATAGTCCGGATCTGCAGGCGTGAGAAAGGGGATCCCCGCTTTGAGGGTTTCCTCCAGGATCTGCTCGGGATCAAGGCCAGGACGGGCAGAGACGATAGCCTGGGCCAGGGTGGGGCCAATGCCTTCCACCTGCCGCAGGGCCGGGGCATCCGCTTGCCAAGCCCGCTCCAGGGATCCAAAAAACTCCGCCAGCCGCTTGAGCCGGTGGGGGCCAATCCCTTTGATGCGGGCCCAAGCTAGCCAGTAGGGCCGCTCCCGTTCTTCATGGCCTGGCCCACGGGAAGGCTCCCTCTTGCCAACAGGATCTGAAGGGGAAAGGGGAAAAGACAATTTAGCTCTGCGCAGTAGTGGCTGTATCTTAAATAATCGGCAAAAAGAACCCGTGGCAAAAAAGCAGGAGATGGGTAGATGTCAGGGTTGGATCCCGCCGGTAACCTTCAAGGATCAAGGCAGCTGCGGTTTGGGCGGATGCGCCAAGCTTGGGTGTGGGGGGCCTATCCCCTGCTGTGGCTGTTGACCTGGGTGGGATCCCGCTCGGCCCAGCCCCAGTTTTTGGGGATCCCGGCCTGGTATTGGCTGGCGGGATTGGCTGTCCTGCTGTTGGTACCTCTTAACTTCTACATTGTGCGCGTTTGCTGGCCGAGAGGCGGAGATGAGTAACACGGTTTTGAGTCTGGGTGTGGTGGGGGCATACTTGCTGCTGCTGGCGGCCATTGGCTTCTGGAGCTATCGCCACAGCGGCCAGGATCCGGTGAGCTATTTTTTGGCAGGGCGGGGGTTGGGATCCCTGGCTCTAACCTTGACGACGCTGGCGACGCTGCTCAGTGCCTTTACCTTCATTGGGGTGCCAGCGGATGCCTATACCCACGGCCTAGGGATCTTCCTGGGGGTGGGAGTGACCACCGCCTTCATTTCGGGGCTGTTTTTGTGGGTGGGCTACCGGGTATGGCTAGCAGCCCAACACTTTGGCTTCATCACCCCTTCCGAGTTTTTCGGCCACCGCTTCAACAGCCCTCTTTTGGCTCTACTCTACTGCCTTAGCGCCCTGACGTTTACCGCCCCCTACATCAGCATCCAGATCATTGGCGGAGCCCGCACCCTGGCGGCGGTGTTGGGGGAGGGGATCCCCTACTGGCCCTTGGCGGTGGTGGTGGCGCTGGTGATCTTGGGGTATGTGCTCTTTGGCGGATCCCAGGCGGTGGTCTGGACGGACGTGGTGCAGGGGATCATCCTGATTTTGGGGATGGGGGTGGCCTTTGTTGCCCTAGCCTTGGGGGTGGGCCAGGAGGCTGCCGGGCAGTTGGATCCCTGGCTGAGCTTGCCCGGCCCCAATGGGCGCTGGAGCTGGCAGGGGCTATTTGGCAACCAGTTGCTGTTTTTCATGGCCACGCCCCTTTTCCCGCAATTTTTCCAGCGCTTCTACATGGCCAAAAGTGCCCGGCCCTTCCAGACCCTGATGGTAGTCTGGCCGCTGCTGATTCTGCTGGTCTTTTTCCCAGCAGCTCTGCTGGGGGTTTGGGGCCGCCTGGCTTTTCCCAGCCTGGAGAAAACGGATCAGATTATGCCCCTGATGTTGCAAACCCTGCCCAGCGGCGTAGCAGCGGTGGTGATTACGGCGGCCCTGGCTGCTCTCATGTCTACAGCTGACTCCCAGCTTCTCACCGCCAGCTCCCTAGTGACGCGGGATCTGGTGGTTACCTTCTTCAGGCGCCAGCTTTCCCCCCACCAAGAAGAGTTGCTAGGCCGCTGGGTGGTGCTGGGGATCGGCCTAGCTTCCTTTGTGATTGCTCTTAACCCGCCGGGGCTGATTGTGGAGATTGCCACCTGGAGCTTTCAGGGCAACGCCATGCTGTTCCCAATCCTGATAGCCGGTCTGTACTGGAAGCGGGCTACCCGCGCTGGGGCTGTAGCAGGAGCCTTGGTCTCCAGTGGCCTGACTTTAGGTTGGCTGTCGGGTCTGTTGCCGCGGGCTTGGACAGGGGGCTGGTTACCCGTAATCCCGGCAGTGGTGATCGGCAGTGGGGTGTTAATTGGCGTAAGCTTGCTTACCCAGCCGCCCAAGGAGCAGGTGACCGCCTACTACGAGGAAGGGCCTTGGGGAGAGTAGGTTATTCTTTATCGATCAGCTCAATCAACGCTTTTCCAGGTCTGCCGGTAGCCAGCCAGCTTGAGCCAGGCCGTTGAGAAATGCGAAAGTCCCTCCTAGAAAAAGCAAGCCCATCAGCCCGGCCAAGGGGTTGCCGCCGATCCCGGTCAGCCACTCGGGCACCCTGCCGGTGTACTCAATCCAGGCCAGATTGTTGACCCAGGCCATGCCCCAGACCCAACCCGCGTGCAGCCCTAGGCTAAGGCCCAGCTTGTTTTGGTTCCAGACCCTCGCCTGCACCAGCAGCAGCCCCATCAGCCACAGTCCGGGAAATTGCGGCCAGGTGGCGAGAATCTCAGGCAAAGGCTTGAGGAAATGGGCCATAGCAAACAGGAAGCTGGATCCCCACACCGCAGTGCTGCAACCGTAGTCCAGCAGCATCTCCTGCAGCAGCCAGCCGCGAAAAAACAGCTCCTCCGCCAGCGCCACCCCCAAGCCCAAAAGCAACCCCAGCAACCCATAGACCAGCAGGGATCCCCCTCCTACCGCCCTCCAACTCAGCCAACCCAGGGATCCCTCCAGGCCCAAAAGCAAGAAAAGCCCCCCAACCCCGATCCCCAGGCCCCACAGGATCCCGCCTCGGCAAGGCCAACTGCCATCCAGTCCATAGGCGGCAAACCCGGATCCCCACACCCATAGCCAGGCTAGCAGCAGGGCATACAGGAGCAGCCACAGGTACTCCCGTCGTTCAGGAAGAAGCCAACTCCCCAGCCCGAGCAACGGCAGCCAGGCCAAGAGCGGGATCGCCAAGAAAAGCAGCAGACGCAGCAGAAATGGACAAGCCCTCAGCTTGGAGATCGGCAGGCCCATCCAACCCGCCCCGCCTAGCGTTCCGGCTCAATGGAACTGGTCAGGCCATGTTGCCGCAACTGTTCGCAGTAAAACTCCGCATGCTCCCGCGGCACCACGATCACCACAGCAACGCCGTTGTGGTGGGCTTCCAGCATGATCTCAGTGGCTTGCGGCGGCATCATCGCCGGGATCACCTTCACCAGCACCTGAACCACGTACTCCATGGTGTTGACATCGTCGTTGTGCAGCAACACCCGGTACATGGGCATGTGCTTCGGGGTTACAGAAGGCTTGACCAGAGTCTCCGTAGCCACGACGATCCCTCCTTCGGCAGGGTCAACAAGAAGTCTAAGGAACGCAAAACCGCAAAAATGGGGCAAAAGCAGGAAAAACTGTAATGAAATTTTAGCCTTCTCAGCAAGCTCTGTGAAAAGGCCGTGGGGAACCTGGGCGCAGGGGTCAGAGCCGTTAAACCAACCCTAACCCAGCCTTCACCTGCCCACAACCTCAGCTTGGGGGCAAAAGTGCTTGACTAAAAAGGCGATTGGCCTTTGTTGCGGATCCCTTTACATTTGCCTGCGTCCCTGAGGTGGGTCTCATGAGTTCCCTGCGTTCCCGTCGCTTTTTCCTGCAGTTGCTGATGTTTGGAGGTGGGGCAGCCGCCCTGGCTGCCTGTGGAGGCACCTCCAGTTCCTCCATTCCCCCCCTGGGAGAGCCTGGATTTCCCCAAGGGGTATTTGCCGGGGATCCCACCTCGGAAGGGGCGGTGCTTTCCACGCGGGTGATCCCGGCCAGCGCAACAGACACGGTTGCGGTGACGTTGCAGGTGGCTGAGAATTCCGAGTTCAACCCCATTTCGCAACAAGTTCCTCTCACCGCTCGCCGTGTGGCGGGCCGCAACTACCGCACTGAGCCAGGCGACTACATTGCTCGTGCCGTCGTCACCGGCTTGAGGCCAGCGCAGCGCTACTTCTACCGGTTTGTCAGCGAGGGGTTTACCAGCCCTGTAGGCCAGTTTCGCACCCTGCCAGCTCCTGGGGATGGACGACCCATTCGCTTCTTACACATCAGTTGTGCCAACGAGCCTCCCTTTCCTAATTGTGAACGGCTTTTTGGCACCGGTGAACCCGGCCAATCCCCAGGTGAGCGGGATCCCAGGGGTAACGACGGGCAACTTGCGCTTTTTGGAGCTGGCGGTGCCCAACTACAACGTTATTGAAGTGTCCGGCAGCCGCTGCACCATTCAAATCAAAGGCCCTACCGGCAGTGTTTTGACGGATCCCTTAGGGCGAAGGGGGGAACTGAATTTGCCGCAATGAGAAGTCGGCCAGACCGATGCGGGAGCTTCGCCGGATTTCTGGTCAGAATTGAGGGATCCCTGCTCTACTCGGGATCCCTTTTTTTGTAACTCTTTTTCGCGATTTTCAGCATGAGATTCTTAAGATCCTTAACGTGATCTGAATCATTCGGGAGAAACGGATCTGGGTGCTAGAGTGTGGGCGTTGAGGTGGATCCCTGTAGAAAATCTATCTCCGTTTTTCAGTAGGAGGGCAGTCTTATGGCTTCGGTGCGGGGCTGGTTGATGGCAAGCTTAATAGGGGCAGCCACGGTTGTTGGGGGCGCTGCCGCTTGGGCTCAGAGCCGTAGTTTGTGGCTTTTTAATGGACAATCGACCGTAGTTACAGGCTACTTCTACCGAGGTGAAAACATCTGGGCGCAGTGCGATCGGGATTGCTTCGATGTGGATCTAGTGCTTTACGATACCAGCGGTCGGGTGGTGGCTGCAGATGAACTGTTGGACGATTTCCCCATCGTGCAGGCGCCCTACGAGGGCAACTTTTCCGTCAAGGTGATTATGGCTAGCTGTCTCCACCCCCGTGGTTGTGCTGTGATCGTAGATTCGGACTACAGCTTCTGAGGGGTGCTGGCTGGCCTCACTTCGTCGCCACTGCTTGGGAAACCGATTCAGTAGCCTAGGCTGCTTTATGAGCAGCTTCCTGGACTTTGGCATGGGTAAACTTGCTCAGCCCGTGGATGGTCTTTTCCCAGTAGAAGGGCTTGGTGAAAAGCTGCCACAGGGCCATGTAAGCTGCCATAGAGTGCAGTTGCCAGTAGATGGGGTTGAGCAGAGCATAGAAAGCCAGATCGTAGTAACCGCGGCGGAAGACCGCGACCAGGTTCAGGTAAATCCCAATGGCGTTGCCCACCAGGAGGTTAAACAAGCCCAGATAAACCAGCCAACTGGGAAATAGGTTTTGCAGCCAATGGGCGCGGGTGAGCAGCCAGTAAATAAACAGCAGCCACATGATGGGGCTGGTGAGAAAGGTAAAGAAGCTGCCCCCGATAAAAAATTGGTAGGATAGCCAGTTTTTGAGGCCCAGCTTGCGCAAGGAGCGCAGGGGGTTGCGGTTGTGCACCAGCCAAGTTTGCATGTAGCCTTTGATCCAGCGGGAGCGCTGCCGGATCCAGTTTTTAACGGCACAGTTGGCCTCTTCGTAGGTGGTGGAGTTGATCACGCCCACGGTATAGCCGTGCTGGCTGGCGCGGATGCCCAAGTCGGCGTCTTCAGTGACGTTGAACGGATCCCATCCCTGCAGCTCCCGCAGGCGGTCAGTGCGAAAGTGGTTGCTGGTGCCACCCAAGGGGATCGGCATTCTGAGAGTTTCCAAACCCGGCAGAAGGTAATCAAACCAATAGGAATACTCCAGGGTGAACATGCGGGTGAGGAAGTTCTCGTTGCGGTTGAAATAGTTGAGGGCAGCCTGGACGCAGACCAAGCTGGGATCCCCTTTCTGGAAGGCGATGACCGCTTTTTTGAGTTGATCTGGGTCAGGAATATCTTCAGCGTCGTAGATGGTGAGATATTCGCCACGGGCAAAGGCCAGGCCGTAGTTGCAGGCTTTGGGTTTGGTCTTGGGCTTGCTATCCGGTACCAGCAGCAGGCGCACGTAGCGGGGGGGCTTGGCAGCTCGAGCTGCCTCAATGGTGTCTCGGTCGTTTTCCTCCAACAGAATAAGCACATCCAACCGCTCGTGGGGGTAATCCAGCTTAGAGAGAGACTTGATCAAAATTGGCATCACTTCCGGTTCTTTGTAGACCGGCACCAGGATGGTATAGATAGGCAAGTCGCGATCATCCAAAGCGGCTACTTCCTCATCGGTAATCTGGTGGAAGCGATCGGCGGATCCCACCAGGCTGAGCAGCAGTTTGAACAGGATCGAAGCGACGTAAAAAAGATTGATCAGCAGCACCAAGATCGTTAGAGTCGCCCAGGGAGCAGTGGCCAATCCCCAGAGCAACAGCAGCAGCAGGCCGTAGCCCACCGCAATCTGAGAAGGAGTAAACACCCGCGAGGCCGATTCCTC
The DNA here is from genome assembly GCF_054059035.1 of Thermostichus sp. MS-CIW-36. Taxonomy (NCBI): domain Bacteria; kingdom Bacillati; phylum Cyanobacteriota; class Cyanophyceae; order Thermostichales; family Thermostichaceae; genus Thermostichus; species Thermostichus sp. MS-CIW-36. Next base: position 16,483 of record NZ_JBSSBR010000021.1, on the reverse strand, counting down.
CGGCAGGCGGGCCATCAGCTTGTACACCGCCTCTTGGCTGAAGCGGAATCCCTGGTCTTGGCTGAGCAGTTGCGTGATATCCTGCTCGGTGCCCAGCACCTTTTCAATCCGCAAGCCTGGCCGCCAGCTGTAGAGCAGCTCATCCACCGCCCAGTCCAGGGGGTCATTGACCATCACTGTAAGGGTGTGCTCATCCGTCCAGCTCAAGGGGTAGAAGAGGTGGCGCATCATCAGCTCGGGATCGAACTGGCGGCTCAAGCTCTCGTCGCGGTAAAGCAGCCCTGTCCCCATCAGCTCCGAGACGGAAGGATAGCCCAGCAGATGGGCCAGGATGCTGAGATACTCGGGAGTCGAGAGATAGCTCAGACGGGTCAGCACTTGCCCCAGGTTGGATCCAGTGCGGCGGCGGATGTCCAAAGCCTGCTGCCACTGCTCTAAGGTAAGACGGCTGCCCAGCAGCTCGGCGGCCAGCTTGCGCTCAAGGATGACCGTCAGGATCTGCTTTTCAGTGGCTGGGATCTCCCAGAGTTTTTCTGCTTCCGGGCACAGGTGTTTCACAGACTGCCAAATGGCGGGGAAGCCCGGCTCCTCGGTAGCAACCACTACGGTTCGCGGGTCGAGCCAGCCACAGGGCAGAAAGCGCACCGGCACCAGATCGATAGGCTCGATCAGCCAAGGCAGCTCTAGGTCGAGGGGATGCTCGAGCAGCCAGTCTCTCAGCCTAGGCCGGTCCAGAATCTGGCGACACAAGTTGACAAACTTGCCCGGGTGCATGACTCGCAAGCTCCAAAGAGCCCTAGGCAAGGAGCAACTAGCTGCTTCGCGATACTCCTCAGCCTTAGCCAATTGCTGCCGGGTAAGGTAGCCCGTGCGCAAAAGCGAGGATTTGAGGGACTGGAGCATGGCTGGAAACCCTATTCGCGCAAGTGGGACGGAGTCCTTGCTTGGCTCAAGTCTGGTTTAACCGGAAGTCCTCTGCCAACCCCCCTAGGAAAGGGTGGGCGACTCAGGGCGGCGGGCCAAGCGTTGGTAGGTATTCCAGGCTCCTACTGCCAGCAAAAGGGCCAGCAGCAGCACTAACCAATAGCGGTATTGCCACAACAAAAGCTGCCAACTGAAGCGACCGGGGTAGCGCACTCGATAGCCTGCCGGCGTGAGATCCCAGCTCTGTACTTGGGTGAGATCGGGGGCAGCGGCATAGGCGGTGAGCACGTTTCCCTGTAGCTGGTTGGCCAGGCGGGTGCGCGGATCGGCAAGGCCGCGGCTGAGGCGCTCTGCCAAAGCCGGGTCAGATCCCCACCAGGAAAGCCAAAGGTTCGGCTTACCTTTCAGGAGAAAGTACTGCAAAAGGCCGAGGTTTTCTTGAGGCTGAGCGGCCAAGGCCACCTGCTGGTTGAGGGGATTGATGATTTCAAACTGGGATCCCAGCCGGATGGGGCTATTAAGCTCCACCTGATCTGGCCCAGCCACGATCACCTGCCAGGCAAAGTTCCCCGTCTCCAGGTTGGCTTCCTCTTTGGGCAAAACCTCAAGGGTGGGCAGCAGGGGTCGGGCAGCCAGCCGGCTGAGGGCACCGACCAGGTAGGCGGCAGCCGGCAGCAGTTGGGGATCCCCCAGCCCAACCCGTCCGGATCCCTGCAGCACCGCCGGGATCTCCTGCAGCTCGCCAGTGGGGGCTTGGTAGCCGCTCCAGATAAAGCCAGAGCTATCCGAGCGCACTTGTAGGGTCAGCGGAGTCAGGGATCCCTGGCAATTACCGGGGCTGGCGCCATAGTCAAAGCGGAGCTCCAGTTGATTAAAGCGGCGCAGCAGGCGGGTGGGCAGGGTCACAGTTTCGTTGAGCTGGGTGCGGCCTGTCAGGTTGTAGGTGCGCAACAGAACGCCATTCAAGAACACGTAGCCGGTGAGGCGATCCCCCACTCGGCCATCCACCGGGTTCATAATGACGTCTAGTTGCGCCGCCAGATCCCGCGGCCGCCCCCCCAATTGGGACAGGTTGAAGTTGAAGACCAAAGACTGGCTGCCAAACCCCCGCAACATGGGATCCACGATCCCCAGCTCTCGCAGGCTGAGGCGGTTGGCCCTGAGCGCTCTCTCCAGATCCGCCACCCTTGTCACCTGGATGCCGCGGCTGACCAGCCCCGCCCGCTTCCATTCTTCATAGAGAGCAAGAATAGCTTCCCGGCGGGCGGCCACTCGCAGGCGGGATCCCTCTGGGGTAATTTGATGCTGCAAGTGGGGGGTGAAGTCCGCCGGCTCCAAGATCACCTGTGGCCCTTGCGCCGGACGATTGCTCCACAGGATAGGCGTTTGCGGAAACAGGTGAGAAAGGAGGCTGTACAGCCACAGAGCTGCTTCCGCCGTCTCAGAGGAAGGATTGGCCGGCACTACCAAAGTAACCTGAGGATACAGCCGGCCCAGAAAACCGGCCACTGTGGCATCGGGAGCGCGGGGCGCCAGCTCAAAGAAACTGTCCCGCCCCACCGTCAGCAGCAGGTTGCCGGTATTCAAGTCGGCACAGATGTCGTCGGTAATGCTCAAAAAAGGCTGCACCGACAAGGTGATAAAGCGCTCGCCAGCGGCCAAGCTGGGGATGGGCACCCGCACCACCGGCTCCTGCCGCAGGTCCCGCACCAGAAAAAGGCCCATTAGCTCCTCGTTGATCAGCACCCGCACCGTGGACGTGGGCTTGAGCACCGGCGAGGGAGTCAGGCGCAACTGCACAAAGCTGGCCTCAGGGTCAACACCGTTCAGGGGGGCAGGGATCCCGATATCTAGACGCGGGTTAGCTCCTTGCAGCAGCACCGAGCGGTCGTAGCCCAGCCTTTGCAGAGAAATGACTTCCGCTGCGTGGACAGCCGTCGGCCCGCAACACCAAAGCAAACCGGCAACCCACAAAGCCCACTGCCTTGCCTTCTGCGTCACCTTGACCCCCTCTTGCTTATCCCTCACTTGTCTAGTGCAGGCAAGCCCCTTGGCCTACCTGACCCAGGTTTGCCCGACATGCAGAAATCTGTAAGCTTTCGGGGTCTGTACGCACAAATCGTGGATTCGGATGCCCAGGGGATCCCTCTACTGGCGGGCGTAGTCGTCCTCAAAGCGCACGATGTCGTCTTCCCCGAGGTATTCCCCGTTTTGCACCTCGATCAACACCAAGGGAAGGGTGCCGGGGTTTTCCAGGCGGTGCTTGGTGCAGGGGGGAATGTAAGTGGACTCGTTGGAGCTCAGCAGCATCACCTCTTCTCCACGGGTCACTTTCGCTGTGCCCCTGACCACGATCCAGTGCTCGCTGCGGTGGTAGTGCATCTGCAGGCTGAGCCGATGGCCGGGCTTGACCTCGATGCGCTTGATCTTGTACATCGGGCCTTCATCCAAAACCCAGAAGGATCCCCAAGGACGGGTTTCTGCTTGAGAGGGTACCAGCTCAAGCGCTGGAACTGCTGCATCATTCACGCCCCGCACAGCCTGCAACATAAGATCATGTCCTTGCAAAGTCGTCCCCATCCTCTCTCAGAATCCGAGAACCCCTCATCGACAATCTGGCTGAATTGGCCTACGCCAAAACTCGTAGAAAAAGACTCTCAAGACAGGGAATGCTAGTCTATCCCTGTGTCCAGTGCCTAGACACGTCAGCCCATCCCCACGCCCTACTTGAGACATGTTCTCATTAACACTAAATAGCTCTTGAGGCTCGATTGGCGATTTAACCAGTTACCCTCCAATTAATCTCCAATTAATTCTAAATTCTTGAAGCTACTGAAGTAACCCATGTTTCTCAACAGGCTCAGGGCTTTCTTGCGGCTCTTCGCGTCTACCGGGATCCCGTTTCTGCTGCTGGCCATTCTTCTTTGGGGTCTGAAGGAGGGCTGGGGCTGGGTGAGCTTGGAGATGCAGTTTCTCGGCTACAAGGGATCCGTGGCGGCCTTGGGGCCGGATCCCCGCCTGCCCGTCGTGGGCACCACTTTTCCCCCTTCGCTGGTGCTGGCCACGGCCATTCTGGGACGATCCCCACTGGTGTTGCAGACTGTCCTGGGCTGTCTGGTGCTGGGCTGGGTGTGGCGGCAGTTGCGCCGTTTGCCGGTGGAGGTGGGGTGGCGCTGGCTGTGGGGCCTGTTGATGATGGTGCAGCCGACTTTGATCTTGATGTTGCTGCGCAGCCCTGTTTGGACAGCCACAGCAGGGTTGGTGGGGGTGAACATGGCCCTGCTGTTTCCCTTGAGTAAAGAGGAGCAGGCCAGGGCAGAGACTGGGGCGGATTCTGGCGAGCTGCCCGTTGCGCTGCGGCTACTGCTCATTGGGCTGGCGCTGGGGCCTCTGATGGTGCTGCGTTGGGAAAGTGGGTGGCTGCTGCCCTGGGTGGCAGGGGTGCTGCTGTTGGCTTTTCGCAAACAGTCCTGGGGTTTTCGGCTGGCTTCGCTGCTGGTGGCAGGGTTTATCAGCCTGGCCCTGATGTTGAGCTGGCTGTACGTGAACTGGCTGTCGGCAGGGGATCCCTGGGCTTTTACCTACCAGGTGGACAGCGGTCTGCGGCTGCCGCAATTGCGGGAAGACTTGCAGCAGGCGGGTGGCTGGCGGGGGGTGCTGGAGGCTGGTAAATGGCTGGCGGTGCTGGCCCCTGCCTATCTGCTGTTGGGGCTGGGATCCCTGCTGGGCCGAGGCCCGGGTCGCTGGGTATGGGCTCTGGTCTGGGGGATGCCGCTGGTCATCCTGCTGGCTTCTCTAGGGCAGGGGCTGTTTTTGCGGGAGCTGAGCCGCTTTGGCCTTTTCTGGGTGCCGCTGCCTTTGCTGATGGGCGCCTACTTGTGTCGCGGAGCCGGCCCCGGCTGGGCTAAGCGCCTGTTGATCACTGCCCTCTTGGGGTTGAACTGCCTCACTGCCGGTTATGGGGTGAGCCAAGAGCCGGGTTTCCTCATGCCCCTGGTGGCCGAGGAGCGGGATCTCTGGGAGCGGCTGGTGGCAGGGGTAGTGCCCCTTAGTGGCGAGTTGGAAGCTGCCCAAAACCTGTATGAAGTAACCTCTGCTGGGCAAGCCCTAGAAGACTGGCGGAGGCTGCGGCAGGAAAAGCGCCAGGTTGGGCAGTATCTCTATCGCCACCTGTTGCCCGGACAAAAAGTGCTGGTGGACGACGACATCCACTTTGAGGCTATCTTTTGGGCAAGGGATCCCCGCTCTTTCCTTACTCCTCACCAGTACGAGTTTGCCCTGGCCCTTCAGCATCCCCAGGAAAGGGTGGAATACCTCTTGGTAGCGGGGCTGGCGGATCCCTTGCGGAGCGCCGATCGCATCCTGCAATTTTGGCCTGAGCTCAATTTTGAGGGGCTGCCGGGCTTCAGGGAGGTTTATAGCTCCCCCCAAGTGCGGCTGTGGGCTCGCCAACACCAAGAGGAACCGCAGGAGGAGAGGAGATGAAAAGGAGACGATCCTGGCAGCGGCGACAGGTGCTGCAAGCGGGCGGAGCGCTGCTGGCTGCCTATGGGGTTGCCGGCTGTGGCCAGGAGTTTTTGAGTCAGCAGGGGAGTCGCAGCCCGGAAAATGCCGAGACGGGAAGCATGAACTTGTCAGAGCTGCTGGCCCGCTGGCAGGTGGGCATTGGCGAGGATCCCGGTCGCTTCCTCTGGGAAATCGAGTCGGATCCGCAGGTGGCGGCAGTGGCGCAGGGGTGGGATCCCCATTTCCTGAGCGGCTGGCTGAACAGCTTTGATCACCGCCAGGGGGATCTCTCCTTTTGGCGCAACTGGCACCAGGCCGGGCTTTTGCGGCAGTGGTTTGAGCGGGGCTATACCCTCCACATCATCACCTGGGAAGACGACACCCACCGCCCCTGCGGCGACTACCACATCTCCAAGCAGTTTGTCCAGGATGTAGCCGAATTGGCCGGCTATATCGCTCAAGCCAACCCCCAAGGCCGCCCTACCTATTGGAGCCTGGCCACGGAGTTTTCCTATTGGCGGATCCCAGCAGATACCTACAACGCCGACACTGCTCCCTACTACCAAGCCCTGATGCGCAATGTCCTCACAGCCCGACAGGCCATCAAAGAGCGGCTGCCGGCAGCCGAAGTAGCCCTGTGCTGGGGGGGCTGGATTGCCACCTTTGACGACCCTTCCCGGGGGGCAGGCCGCAGCATGGTGGAGCCCTTTGCCGAGACCCTGAGCCGGATGGACGGGATCGCCTTCCAGTCGATGCGCCAGCGGCGGCCAGGGGAGTTTAACCCAGAGCTGAACGGCCCGGATCCCGGTAACCCGGAGCAGATCCGCCTCTGTTGCCGCCTGTTTTCCCCCATCCACTCCAACCTGATGTTGGCCCACTACGAGCCCTCCATCAAAGACAAGCACCCCAGTGGCGGACGGGCCGACACTGTCCATACAGACTTTCAGCTCATGAGCCAGCCGGAGTGGCTGCAGGAAGTGTCTCAACTGGGGCTGCGGCACCTGTCCTTGATGCACTACGGCCTGTATAAGGGGGATCCCTTCGGAGCGCTGACCGCCGCTCGCCAATTCCGGGCACAGGTGGGCCTACCGGCTGCCACCTCATAGTTAGCAGTCGTTCCAAAGCCGGTTTTGTCCCGGATCTTGGCCCAAATCTTGATCCTAGGGATACAATCCCCCTGAAGCTGCCGGGATCCCCCTGCCATGAAGAAGCCTAGATTTCCATGGGCAAGCCTGCTGGCGAGTCTAGTGGTTAGTGCAATGCCGCCGGAGCTGCCGGCCTGGGCAGGATGCGGTTTTCCCCGCGGTGCCGGCAAGACTTTTTTTTCGCTGCAGCCGGAGGTCTATCGGCCTCGCACCCGCTTTGATCAGGGGGGACGCCTGCAGCCGGCCCTTTCGGAGTACGGAGAAACCCGCCTCAACCTTTTCGCCGAGACTGGCCTTAGCGATCAGCTCACTCTCAACCTCAACACCAGCTACGTTTTCATCGAAAATCGCTTTGCCAGCGGGGCTGACACCGTTACCCAGCGCAACCAGGGCCTGCGGGATCTGGAACTGGGCCTGCGCCATACTTGGGGGAACGGGGATCCCTTCCTTTCGGCCCAATTGACGGCCTTGATCCCGCCGGGATACGCCACCCGAGACATCCCCCTGCCCTTGGGGTACGGCGTCTTCGGCTATGATCTCAAAGTTGGGGCGGCAGCCAATACCCAGTTGGGATCCCTGCCCGCCTTTTTCGACTCCTGCCTCACGTTCCGAGATTACTTGGGCTATCCCGGGGATCGGGTCAAGGCCAACCTGACCTTCGGGGCAGACCTGATTCCTGAGCTGCAGGCCATCCTGGCTTTGGATGGGGATTTTACGTTGGGCAACGGCGCGCCTTTGTTGTTCGGGGATTTGGCCGTTCAGGATCCCGACTACGACAACCTCAAGCTTTCGGGCCAGCTCAACTGGCGGTTGGAGGGAGGGTTAACGCTGGGCTTGGGGGGGTTTCAGTTCCTGGCCGGTCGCAACACCAATGCCGGCGGCGGCTTTACCGGCTATGTGTGGCTAAGTTACTAAAACCCAACAAAATGTTGCAGGACATCCCCTACGGTAACAGGGATCCGCAGGGGCAGATCTAGGATGAGTCTTGGCAAACTACGGCCCGGAGAACGGATCCCATGTCTCGATTTGAGAACCTCATTGCCGCCATCGACGGCAGCGGCCCCACTGAGCAAATGGTGCATACCCTTCTGTCTCTGCCGGCCTTTGCCCAGTGCCACGTGACATTGCTGCATGCGGTGCCTTCCCAAACGTCTGCCGAAGAGATGCGGGCTGCCTGGCAAAAGGGGCAGGAACTGCTGGCCCAAACCCTGCAAAGTTTTCCAGCTCGGCCCGGTGTAACCATTGGCACCCAACTGGTGGAAGGGGATCCCAAAGTGGTGGTGCTGCAGGTGGCCGAGTCCCTGCCCAATCCGCTGATTGTGATGGGATCCCGGGGGCGCAACCGCATCATGGCCATTTTGCAGAACTCGGTGAGCCAATATGTGTTCCAGCTCGCCTCCTGCCCAATGCTGCTGGTCAAAGACGACGCCTACGTCAAATACCCCAGCCATGTCATGGTGGCCCTCAACAACTCCCCCGCTGCCCAGGCCGCCTTTGCCACGGCCCTTGACTTGATCTCCGGCATTCAAGGGGCCCAGATCTTCCTGGCCTCTGTGCAGTTGGATGCCGACAACCCAGGTAGAGATGAGGCCCTAGATCGGGCAATCGACATCCTCAAAAACCGGCAAATCGGCCACCAGGTGTTGACGGCTGTCGGGGATCCGGGCACAGAAATTGTCCGCTTAGCCGCCGAGAGCAACGCCGATCTGCTGGTGATGGGATCCCCTGACCGCCGACCTACCATTGCCCGCAGCATTCCCGATTTGGATCGGCTGTTGGGGCGTTCCATCTCCGACTATGTGCGGGTGCACATCGGCTGCCCCGTGCTGATGGTGCGTTCCGTCCAAGACTAAACAGGACTCAAGAGCGAGGGATCCCTAAGGCAAGATAGAGCGGTGCTCTGTAACTCGGTCGCTCTGCTGCTGACGATCCGGGCTGACGGCCCAAGCTTCAAAGATCAGCTCAGGGACTCCGGGAGGGATGGTCATGCGGGTGAGGGCTTGCCACTGCCCCTGCTCATCACGGGAGAAGTCCAGCAACCAACGGGGGCCATCCACCAAAGAGCGAGTGCGCCCGTGCTTCACCCAAAACTTGATCCAAAAAGGGGCTTGATGGCCTGCAGCAGGGTTGGTCGTGGGGGGCAAGCGCAACACCACATCGAAATTGTCTCCGGCTCGGAGTTGCTCGGGCACCACCAGTTGGGGAGTTGGACAAACCCCAGGCGGAGCGGGGGGCAGCAGCGAGTTTTCAGAGGGAGCTACAGGGCTACTCGGGATCCCGGCTGCCGCTTGCGTTGGCAAGATGGCCTCAGCTTGGGGTGGTGGGGAAGGGGAGGAGATGGGCGATGGCAACTCTGCCGTCTCTGCTTCGGGTAGGGGCTGAGCGGAGGGGTTGGGCGCAGATGGCAGGGGATCCTTTTCCGGGAAGGAGCGGAGGGCTTGGGTCTCGGCGGGCTGAACGGGCGAAGCTGAGTCCTCCTCTCGCTGTTGCTCGGCAACGCTGACGGAAATGGGGGCGCTGTGTTGCCAGATGCGCAACAGCTTTTGCAGGGTGCGTTCGGGAGACAGCAAGGTTAAGGGGGGGTCTTCCCGCAACCGGGCCAGTGGGATGTTTGTTGCTCCCCAATACTGACGCGGAGGGGAGGCGGGAGGCAGCTCTCCGCCTTGTTCCTCCGCAACGCTGACGCGAAGATCTCGACAGCGGACGGAAAACGGAATCGTCAAGGGCTGGGAAGGCCGGTCTGCATCCCGCCAGGAAGAGGGAGTGAGGGCCAGTTCCCCCCGCAAAGGACGGGTCCAAACGCGGCTTGGCAGGGTGATGGGAATGCTGAACACCGCCGTTCGGGCTTCAGCGGGAAATTGAATTAGCCGTTGCCCCTCGAAAACCGTGCTCTCCTCGCCTTCCTGCCAAACCCGTACCCGCAGCTCGCCGCTGCAGCCGATCCGCCCCGTCAACACCAGCACCTCATCCGGGGATCCCTCCAATTCGCTGTGCATCAGGGAAAACAGCTCTGGCGGGATGGCGACCTCTTTTTTCTGGGGGGGCTCAAACCCGGCCTCTTCAGCCACCGGGGCAGGGATCCCTCGTTCCGGCTCCAGAGGGGCAGGCACAACCTGAAAACGGAGACAATTGTCCAACTCGGTTTCACCGAACAGTTCTGCGATCAAGTCGGCATCTCGGCAGTGCAATTCCCAAAACCCAGGGGTGAGGCGGCTGGCAGGCAAAATAATGCCGATCCCTTCATCGTTGGTGCGCACAGAACGGGTTTGGACTTGTGGGGGAGTCGGGGCGGTGTCAGGGCCCTGATTCTGCGACGACAGAGGACGCTGCCGGACTTCCACCGTGATGGTGAAGTGGGGCTGAGGCGAACGGGCAACAATGGTGTAGGTATCTTCTTCCAGAACTGCGCCCTCGGCTGGTACCGGCTGCCAGTCTTCCTGGCCGTCGCGCCGAACCCAAAAATTCAACATGGCTCCATCACCTTAGGTGCTCCGCACTGCTGACCCGAATGGGATGCCAGATACTTAACCAGATCGGCTTGCAAAAGGGTTTGCTGTTGCCCTGTAGGCAGGTGCTTAAGCTGTACCTCTCCGGCCACAGCTTCTGCATCCCCCAGCGTAACAGCCCAAGTTGCGCCGCTGCGGCTGGCCCGTTTGAACTGCTTGCCAAAGGCGCTGCCGCTCAGATCCAGCTCGGTGCAGAAACCAGCTTGGCGCAGCGCTTGAGCGATCCGGAGGGATTGGGCCTCAGCCTTCGCCCCACGGGAGATCACGTAAACCTCGACCGATGTTGGCGGGATCTCCCCTTGCTTCTTTTGCAACAGCAGCACCAGCCGCTCCATGCCGATGGCCCAGCCCACCGCTGGGGTTGAAGGCCCGCCCAGCTCTTCCACCAAGCCGTCGTAGCGACCGCCCCCACAGACGGTACTCTGGGATCCCAAGTCAGGCGAGACGATCTCAAAGGCGGTGTGGGTGTAGTAGTCCAGGCCCCGCACCAAGTAGGGATCCAACTGGTAGGGAATGTCCAACATCTGCAGGTGATCTTGCACCTGCTCGAAGAAAGCCCGCGATTCTGGGCTGAGGTAATCTGGCAGCTTGGGGGCCCCCTCGGCAATCTCGCGGGTGCGGGGATCCTTGCTATCCAGAATGCGCAGCGGGTTGCGGGTGAGGCGCTCTTGGGAGTCGGGATCCAGCTTTTCCCGCAAGGGGGTGAGGTAGTCCACCAGGGCCTGGCGATAGGCCCGCCGATCCTGCAGATCCCCCAGGGAATTGAGCCGCAAGCTCAGGTTCTCCGCCCCCACCGCTTGCAACAGCTCCCAGGCCAAGGCGATGACTTCCGCATCGGCGCGGGGATCCCGGCTGCCCAGCAGCTCTACCCCCAACTGGTGGAACTGGCGTTGCCGCCCCGCCTGGGGACGCTCATAGCGAAACATCGGCCCACAATACCAGAGGCGTTGCACATCTCCAGCCGTTTGCAGCCCGTGCTGGATGTAGGCCCGCACCACACCTGCTGTGTTCTCTGGGCGCAGGCTCACCTCTTGCTCGCCACGGGTGCTGAAGGAGTACATCTCCTTGCCCACCACGTCGGTGGCACTGCCAATGCTGCGGGCAAAGAGCTCCGTCAACTCCAGGATGGGGGTGCGAATTTCTTGGTAGTTGGCCCGTCCCAGGATCTCTCGGGCGCTGGCTTCCACCTGCTGCCAGAGCCGCACCTCCTGCGGCAGAATATCTCGGGTGCCCCGCACCGCCTGGATCATCTCCATTCTCGTTCTCCCTCCCTGGGGTGGGCCTGGCCGCCTGCTATGCCAATGGCTGTTCTCGTCAAAGGACTCCGTCCCGCTGACGCAAACGGCCTAGTTATTGATTATCGGCGACAACACTCCCCGTCGCTAGCGGAGCCAAATGACCCCGATCCAAGCTCGAGTCCAACCAGGAGTAGGTGGCGGCAATTTGGCTGGTGGCAACAACAGCGGCGGTGGTAGCTCGCAAGATTGTAGGGCCAAGGGAGACGCACACCCCCCCATATTCCTCAGCTTGCCGACGTTCGGCAACCGTCCAGCCCCCTTCTGGGCCAATGGCTATGGCCAAGACGGGATCCCTGAGCTTTGGCAGGGCTTGCACCAGCGGGGGCGCTTTGTGCCGAGCCACGGCTATACCCCACCAAAAGGACTCCGTCCGAGTAGCGCGAACGGCTTGTAGCTCCGCCAGCCAACTTGTCCAAGGGGTAGGGGGATCAACCTGAGGCCAGCGCAACCGCTCACATTGTTCTGCGGCCTCCCGCACAATTTTTTGCCAGCGTTCCTGCCGCCCAGATCCCGGTTCCAACACGGTGCGCTCTGTCAGCAGGGGAGTAATGCGCGCCGCCCCCAGCTCGGTAACCTGGCGGAGCACCTCGTCAAACCCCTGCCCTTTGACCACCGCCAAGCCCAGATGCAAAGAAACAGGCAATTCCCGCGGCAGCACCTCCACCTCGCCCACAACTCGGGATCCCTGGGCTTGCCAACGGGCCGCCCACAGCTTGCCTGAGCCGTCCAAAACCAAAAAGAGATCCCCTGGCCTGAGGCGGCGTACCCGCTGCAAGTAGTGCTGTTGCAGACCAGTTAAATGGAGAACACCGCTGGGATCCCGCTGCGCTGGGTCAATCGCCAATCGGGGCAAAGCGCTCAGGTCATGCGTGCGTTCAGACAACACCATTCCCCCCGTCGCCAGAGGGCTGCCACCACCCATTCGTTGGCCTCCAGCATCTCCGCCACCAACTTGGCCTGCTCGATGAGGATGCCGCTGAGGATCAGCCATCCCCCCTCCTTCACCACCAGCCGAAACTCCGGGATCATATCCAGGATCACATCTGCCAGGATGTTGCACACCAGCCCATCCACCATTTCGGGAATATGCTCCAGGCTGCCCTGAGCGACCACAATGCGATCCGTCAGGCCGTTGAGATCGCGGTTGTGCATCGTGGCTTGCACCGCCAGGGGGTCGATGTCCACCGCAAATACCCGCTTCACCCCCAGCAGGGCCGCCGCCAACGACAGAATCCCGGATCCACAGCCCACATCGGCCACAGTCACTCCCTCGGCACCCCCGCCGCCCTCCAGGCGCATCTCCAGCGACTCCAGACAGAGCTGAGTGGTGGGGTGAGTGCCCGTGCCGAAGGCCATACCGGGATCCAGCTGCAACAGGTGCCGACCGGGGTGAGGGGGCGGATCCAGCCAGGCCGGACAAATGAGCAACTTATCCCCGATGGGTTGGGGCTGCCAGTGCTGCTTCCAACTGCTGCTCCAATCTTCCGCCTCTATGCGTTCCCAGCGCAGCTTCGGAACCCGCTGACCGGCAATGAGGGCATCCTGCTGCAGGCGCAGGGAGAGGGCTGCCAAATCCAGGAGGCTGACGTGAGGCCAAGGCAGATAGGCGTGAATGCAAATCTGATCTTCGCCGTGGGCTTGGCTGGTCATGCCCCGACAGCCAAAATTCTCCAGCCGCCAAAAGATCAGGTCTTCTTGGGCAGGGGAGGCGATGAGACTGAGATCCCACCAGGCTCCACCGGGATCCGGCGCTTGTGCGGGCGAAAATGGGGTGGGATCGGCAACAGTCCTGCTCACAGGGATCCCTTCACAAACCTAAAGGAAAACCAAAGTGATGGCCAACAAGATAGCGCTTCATGTCACCCAGCCGGCCAGCACTCAATGCGGCACTTTATATCAAAAATTGCAGCGCTCTGCTCAATTCATAGTTTAGGCTTATTCTGGCTATTCTGGGATTGAAAGGCTCACAGCGTCGGTTCAGCAGCGAAGAAGGGAAGGATCCCCCCAATTGGGGGATGACCCTCAGCGGCTCTTTGGATGACCAGCTCAGCCCTGTGAGATAGATTAAGTCCAAAAGCATTGAACAAGAATTGGATGCAGCGTTGACATTCGTTTCGAGCCTCAGTGATTTTGCGGATAAATGAGGTTTGGCTGGGGCGTACTGAGCAACGATGTAAGGATGAAGAAAGAGCAATGCAGGTGGCGAGGTCGATGTCAATTGAGCAGTCAGGGCAGCAGCCGAAGGTAGCTCCTTGGGGGATTACCAGAGGGGAAAGGGCTGCCCATGAAGATCTTCAGCCGCTCAAAGTCAGCACCCGCAAGGACTCCGTCCCGCTGACGCGATCCGCTCTGATGCGGCGTTTTAACCAGAGCTTTCCGCCTTTTTACAGCCAGTTTGTCAGCAGCGAGGTGCAGGCCCAAAATCTGCGCTTGGCCTACGCCCTCTACCAAACCCGCAAGGCGGTGGTACAGATGCAGGACGAATGTCGCAAGACGGTGGTTTGTCTGGCCTACCGTAATCGACCTTCCCTGCTCAGCGATCTGTTTGGGGTGTTCACCGCTTTTAATCTCTCGGTGCACGGCATCCATCTCTATGGGCAAATCTACTCACCTCACCTGGTGTTTATCCGCACCATCGTCTCCCGCGATGGCCACAGCCTATCTTCCCAAACCAAGCTCAGTCTAGAACGGGCTATTCACGAATGCCTGGCGGGTGTGTTTCGCGTTCATGAAACCTTGGCGCTGGAGTTTGATCTCAAGGCCGGACTAAAAGACGTGCAGGTTTCTTTTTATTTTGACCCGGTGTTTCATTTGCCCACACTTTTGGTGGATGTGGACAACCAGCCGGGCGTGTTCTACCGGGTGATGACGGTTCTTGCGCAGGAGGATTTGACCGTTGTTAACCTCAATTTGATGCTCCGCCGCAAGCAAACGCGCTTCATTTTTTACTTGCTAGGGCCGGATTCAACTCCAACCATGCCGGAGTTCTTAGGGCAAAAATTGGCGTTGAGCATCCAGCAGCGGCTGCAAGGGGATCCCGTCTAGATCTGCATAGGACTGGGAGGCAAATCGAAAAGGACGGTGTTCATGTAGCGCTCTGCCCAGGCGGGACCGAAGGCTTTTTCCAAAACGCGGCGGGTGCGGTCGTTCTGCTGTTGCTGGCTGCAATAGCGCTGCTGCCCCTGGTAGTGGGCCAAAATCTGGCCGGGATCCGTCTGTGGGGGGATCTGCTGCGCCAGCCGACAGTGAATTTCCAAGTAACGGCGGGCAAAGTGCAAAAAGCGGTCGGCCTCTGCTTCGTCGGCAGGACGCACGAACAGACAGTAGGGAGAAAAAATCGTGCCCCACTCCGGCAACCGGCGCCGGTGTTGGAAAGGGACGAGATGGGATCCCAACGCTTCCAGCTCTTGGATATAGAGATCGGGCAAGCTGGGGGTCACCGGCGAGAGATCGACAATGGCGGCGCTCACCTGTCCGCGACCGACCACAATGTCGCAACCGAACAGCGGCAGCGGGTACTGCGGCTGCGGAAACATAACGCAATGGAGAATGTCCAGGCTTTGCCCGGCCTGGGCCAGCTCCAGGTGCAGTTTGCGAAAGGGATCCCCTTGGTAGCAGCGGTTTTCAATTTGCAATTTCTCACCCTCTAGGCGGCCTTCCACGTAGCCCAGATCTTCAGGCAGAGGATAGGGGGCTAGGGTGAGGGTAGATCCCCAAACGTTCAGGATTGCCTCAGATAAGCCCTGAATGAGCGGATGCAGTTGGGCAGAGAGAGCAGGAGCGGTGAACATAAGACTCTAGAAGAAAGGCCAAGAACCCCATCCAACCTTGACCTTGGCTCCATGCCAAAGTGTTATGGGGGAACCGCACCGCTGATGCGAAGGGCTTGGGTGGGATCCCCAAAAATCCCAGAGGCCCTAGCTGGGCAAGGCGTTCTAAAACTGTATGCCTGAAGACGGAAGGGGTGGGATTCGAACCCACGGTGACCTTGCAGTCACAACGCTTTTCGAGAGCGTCACAATCAACCACTCTGTCACCCTTCCAGTCAGCTGTGGGGCTTTACCATCTTAACGGCAAACCGAGTCTCCTGCTTCTTCCCAGCCTCAAAGCCAAGCTTGCTTCCCCCACGGGATGCGGTTGATGGGAAAGTGCTCCGCACCGCTGGCGGGAACGCCCAGATGAGATCATAGGGATATGGCTGCTTTATCCATTCACCACTTTCGCCAGGCCAAACAGGCGGGTCAACCTTTGGTGGCCCTCACGGCTGCCGACTACGCCACCGCTCAGATTTTGGATCAGGCTGGGATCGACTTGATCCTGGTGGGCGACAGCTTGGCCATGACCCACTTGGGGTATACCAGCACCCTGCCCCTGACGCTGGAACAGATGCTCCATCACGCCCAGGCGGTGCGCCGCGGGGTAGAACGGGCCTTTTTGGTGGCCGACTTGCCCTTCTTGACTTATCAAGTCCACAAAGAACAAGCTCTCCTCTCAGCAGGGCGGTTGATGAAGGAGGCAGGAGTCAACGGGGTCAAGCTGGAGGGGGGCTACCCCGACATGGTGGAAACGGTGGCCTTTCTGGTGCAGCGGGGGATCCCGGTTTTGGGTCATATCGGCCTCACTCCGCAGGCCAAACATCAACTGGGAGGCTATCGCCAGCAGGGAAAAACCACTCCGGAGGCGGAGCGTCTGCGACAAGAGGCCCTCAGCCTGGAACAAGCAGGGGCATTTGCCCTGGTTCTGGAGCACATGCCGGCGGAATTGGCTGCCCAAATCTCAGCCCAGGTGGGGATCCCAACCCTGGGCATTGGAGCCGGGCCGGCCTGCGATGGGCAGATTTTGGTCACCCACGACCTGCTGGGGCTGAGCGAGCGGCTCCCCCCTTTTGCCAAGGCCTATACCAATTTGAGACAGGCGATCCGAGAAGCAGTGGAAGCTTTCGCCGACGATGTTCGCCAAAAAGTATTTCCCTCGCGCTGAAGGGATCCCTTACCCATTCAAAGCTTGGGCAGAGCATGACTCTAGTCAATAATAAGCTCAACTATACTGAAAATAATGTATAATATGTTCAGTACGGATTACTACCAGTTGATCTTTCTGTTTA